>CAIVGD010000325.1 GCA_903905395.1 uncultured Verrucomicrobiota bacterium | reverse complement strand
GGCCCGTCTGAGGCGAGGAAGAAGACACGCCCGCCAGGGATCATCCGCACGTTGCCGAAGGAGCCCAGCAACGTGCGATGTGCCGAAGCCAGCAACCGCGCGAGTTCAGGGCTGACGAAGTTTTCATAGCGACCCAGTGCGAACGCCAGAACTCCATCAGGATTAAGGATGCTCCGGACCTCGGCGAAAAATTCAGCGGTATGGAAGCGATTTAGCTGCGAAGTGGACGGATCGGGCAGATCCACTATCACCACGTCGTAATGCCCACCGGTCTGCTGGACGAAGCGCCGGCCATCGGTGGCGATGGTCCGTATCCGCGCGTCCGCAAGGTTGTACGGCAGAAACCGCCGTCCGACCTCAATGATCAACGGGTCGATCTCAACGTAGGTTACCCCGGCCACGCCATAACGCAGGATCTCGCGGGCGGTACCGGATACGCCTCCGCCGAGCAGTAGAACTTCCCGCGCATCTGGGCGCTGGCTCATCGCGTAGTGCACGGTCTCCTCGACCTGGTCGATGTTGTGCGTGGAGATTACCGGAACGCCGTTCTCGTAGAAGGTGAGTTGCCCCGAGGCGTCAGTTACCACGAGCCGGCCGTAGGGTGAATTCGCTCGAAACACGGTGGTCTGGCCCCAATGCTGGATGGCGGTGGTGAGATCGTCCGTGTCGATCAACAGGACGTGGACGGTGAGTCCCAAGGCGACCATTACCGTGGACGCCAGCAACAGCCGCCGACGAAAGTGGCCGGCGAGCACGGCGGCCAACAGGAGGTTCAAGGCCGCTGGGAAACAGAGCAGCGCGAAATGGTCGAGCCACGGCACAAGCACGAAACTGAAGAGGATGCCGCCGGCGATGCTGCCGAGGGTGTCGGCGACATACACGCGACCTATGCCGGATGCGCCTTCGCGCCTCGCCAGAAACCCGCACGCCAACGTGAGCATGGCGCCGGAGACAACACAGAAAGGGAGGAGCAACGCCATACTGCCAAGCACGGTCTCGGTCACCCCCACGGCGGCACCTCGGAGAAAGACGACATCGCGCAGTACTCGTACTGCGACCAGTTGCCCCAGCGGGATTATGGCGACGAGGATCATCCCCGTGATCAGAGCCCGGTCGGGCTCCTTGAGCCGCACCGACAGCCTCCCCAGCCAAGTGCCTGCGCCAGTCAGTAGCAACCAACTTCCGAGGCTGATACCGAACACCAGTTCGTTGCCGGAAAACGCGCCAAGGAGTTCGCGCATCAGCGAGAGCTGGGTCATTACGGCACACACACCCAAGCCACCCACAGCCAGAAGCACGAGGAGGCGGGTCCGGCCCGTCAAGGGCGCCGAATCGATCATAGAATTCTCACGGCCACGGATGCCCAAGGGTGCGCACGGAATATTCTGACGGGAATAAGCAAAGGCGATTCCTCGATTTTTAGCGACAATCAGGGTGCATCGTCAGTGGCTCATTCTTTACTTTGCCGGCTCCTTGAATGACTCGACGTGGTAGATGAAAACGGCGGTGCCGGACTGGCGCCAGGCCGAGGGTTCGCATCCGGCCTTTTCAGCCAGATTGTTTAGAAAATCCACCTTCCCAGGAATCTGCTCCCAAACCTGCGGCAGGTAGGTGGCCTCGCGGCTACCGATTTGGAGCACGACACCGTCCACGCCCGGCCGAAGCTTGTTCAGCAGATCCTCCGGAGAGCTGAAGGAAAGCGGCAGGGGTTCTGTGAGCACGCTGATCTCGATATTTATCTGATCCACTTCGCCGGGTTTTACCGCTGGGAATCGCGGATCGCGGATCGCGGCGTTGCGGGCGTTCTCGACCACGGCACGGTAGAGCGGTCCATGCGGCAGGATGTAACCGATGCAGCCGCGCAGGACGCCGTGCGTGGTCAGCGTCACGAAGCACCCCTTGGCCGCGGTGAACTTCGGAGCGAGTTTGTCGGCGGACACCTCGGGCACTTGGCCGCTTGCGGCGGCCTCCAGCACGCTCTTGCGGGCTAGTCCGAGCAAATAACGGCGGTCTGCCGTGGTGAATTGCGCGGTGGCTGGCGCGGTGATGGATGTGGCGGCCGGCGCATAAAAGGCGATCGCGGCGTATCCAACCACGCCACGCGATTTGTCGCCCGTCGTATCGCCACTGTTGCGGTAGTCGAGCAAACGCGCCTGCCATCCCAGCTGTTTCGCGACGTGCAGCAGGATGCGTATCGGAGTGTGGCCGCAGGCGTCCTCGTTGCCGACTGCGTCCGGGTCGAGACGGCAGATGGCCTCGATGCACCTGCGGTCGCGCTCCTGCGCATTGGCGTAGGTATCATAGTGACTGAGATCCGAACTCGCGATAATCAGCGTTCGGTCGTCGAGAATCTTCATCAACGCTAGGGCGGCTTTAGCTTCGTCGATTTGGCCACAGACCACCGGCACAAGCCCAAAGCTTTTGAGCGTTCGCTGAAGAAATGGAATCTCGACCTCGACGGAATGCTCCCAGGTATCCGCCGTGTCCTCGTCGGGCGCGGGACGTGAGGACTGCCACCAACTCGGGCGTTGCACGAAGCAGTGCGGTTCGAGGGCGAAGGGGCTGAGCTTGGCGAGCTTGCGGGCTTTTTTACCGGAGATCGGCACATCGCCCAGCGGCGTGCGGAATAAATCGGCATTTGCCACCGAAGCGGCGTGCAGGTCGGCATAGTGACTGGGCCCCATCACCACGACCGTCTGAAAATCGCGTCCCGCCAGCAGTCGGTAGGCGGAGGCGGCCACCGGACCGGAGTAGGGATATCCGGCGTGAGGACAGATGAGTGCCTTGAGTTCTCCGTCCGCAGGCACGACCTTTGCCGCGGCTAGACAGGCATCGATCACGCGGGATAGTTCGGCTGGATCTTTCGGGTAAAACAGATCAGCGACGGCGGGCTCGCGGACTTTTTTCGCGGGAGCGGTCGAGATCTCAGCGGCGGCGGCACCGCGCAGGCCGATGGCAAAACAGAACACCGGGACCGCAGCGAGAACCAGACGCCGGAAGCGGGTTGATGTGATCATGAAGTCTCCTTCGGAGAGAGGCGAAGTTTGGGATTTCCCGTCGCCAAGGACAAGCACTGATGAACACCCAATTTGGGGTCAGAGGTCGGATTTTGCCGCCTCACTCGCAAGCCGCTTGGACTTTTTCGCGAAATTTACGGGTGGCTTCGTTCGCTTCCTTCCACTCCTTTGGCTCGAATGTCGCGGGTGGAGTAAGAAGAGTCTTTCCAAATTTTTCCACCGAGACTATCGCACCCTCCCACTCCTTTTCAGGCATCTCCGCCAACGCATCCCTCGCGATCTCCACGCAAGCCGGGTTATGACAGATCAGCAAAATCTCCTCCCCAGCCCGAATTGCCTGGCGCGAGGCCTCCGCACTCCCATACCGATTCGCAATCGCCCCCATCTCCAGATCATCCGTCATGACCAACCCCCAGTATCCCATCTTTTCCTTGAGCAACCCCGTCACGATATCCCGGTTTAAACTCGCCGGTCCCGAATCTTTTCCCCACGCCGGAAATTGCGCGTGCCCCACCATCATCGCCTCGCACTTTGGCCCAAGCTCGCGAAAAACCGATAACTCCTCCGCCTCAATCTCTTTCTTCGTCCGATCCACCAACGGCAGATCCCCATGCGGATCCAACCCGCAAAATGTGTAACCCGGAAAATGCTTTCCCGTCCCCTTCACCCCCTCCCCCTGCATCCCCCGCAAAAACTCACCAGCCCAGCGAATCACCTCCTTTGGATTTTTTCCAAAACAGCGCCCCGCGAGCGAATTGTCCACCCCCTCTCGCCCCTCCGGTGCGTAATCCAAGACCGGCGCCAAATTCAAATTAAGCCCCACCAGCTTCATCACTCTCCCCGTCAACCTTCCATGCTCGTAAAACCACTCCTCCTTCCCCGCCCGCGCCAAATCCTGACCCGAAGGAGGTCGCTCCCCCAATACCGCCAACCGCGCCACCCTCCCCCCCTCCTGATCCACCGTCATGATCGCGGGATGATGAAGCAGATCCGCACACTCCCGAACCAGACCATGGAACTGACCCGCCTCCGCCATGTTCCGCGTGAAAAAAATAAATCCCCCCGGCTGTACTCGCCGAATCAGATCCCGCAGTCCGTCGGTCAGCTCAGGCCCAGGCAGGCCCATGACAATCAACCTACCGGCGGGATGCACTTTCATCCCTTCGGCTCTAAGGAAAAACCCCTCTCTGCGCACGCCCAAACCGCAGCCTCCGTTCTCGACCTCCCTCCCCACTTTCGATAGGATTCATCCGCCAATGGCCACCTTTCAGATTATTTTCACACCCGCCAGCTCGGCCGAAATCACCCAGCTCCCCACCCCCCTGCAAATCGAGGTCCTCCGCGAATTCGACGTCCTCACTGCCGACTTCCTCCAAAAACATCCCGACCGCTTCGGCATAGTTCGCCGACCCGACCGCACCCTCTACCGCTACCGCGCCGGGGAATACCGCATCTATTTTGAAAAAACGGACAAAGGCCTCGTCATCCACCGCGTCCTCCACAAAAACTCACTCAAGGATTTTGCCTTCCGTTCCCAACTCCCCCTATCGGAGGATGAAGTTCTTGCCGAAAATCCGAAATTCTGGGATCTGATCAACTCCCCGGAGTCCGATCCTGAAAAAAAATAAACCATGCCGCGCTTCCTTCTTCTCCTCGTTGCTCTTTTCCCCCTGCTAGCGGGATGCCAACCTTACGGTCGCGTGAGCAATATCATCGCCCTCTTTACCGATTTTGGCTCTGGCGACCCCTATGTCGCCCAACTCAAAGGCGCGATCAAATCCCTCCGCCCCTCCGCCGATATCATGGACCTCTCCCACGATAACGCCGCCTTCGACATCTCCACCGCCTCTTACATTCTCGCCAAATCCACCAGAACTCTCCCCCCCGGCACTGTGATCATCGCCGTGGTCGATCCCGGGGTCGGCTCCGGCCGCGGAGCCCTCGTCCTCCGCACCAACGCCGGCCGCATCTACATCGCCCCAGATAACGGCATCCTCACGGAAGTAATCGCCCGCGAGGGATTGGCCGATGTCCGATTGCTCCAGAACGAAAAACTCCGGCTCCCCGGCACAACCTCCGCTACCTTCCATGCCCGCGATATTTTCGGCCCGGCCGCCGCCCACATTCTCGGCAATTCCTCCATCGAATCCTGCGGCCCAAAAGCCGAAAAGATTCTCCGTCTGCCCCGCAACACCGCCACGGTCATGGCCAATCTCGCCAAGGGTCAGATCCTTTACATCGACCATTACGGCAACATCCTCACCAACATCCCTGGATCTGAAATCGGCAAGCTAAAGACCGGTCAACTCCTCAGCGTCGCCATCAAGGGAAGAAATGTTTCTCTTCCTTTCCTCCGTACCTACGCCGAAGCGCCAGCCGACCGTCCCTTCGCCCTCATCAACAGCGACGGAGAATTGGAAATCGCCATCGGCAATGGCAACGCCGCCCACGAACTCGGCGCCAAAGTCGGCGATCCGGTTGTCCTGAAACTTTAATCCCAAGAGTCCGGAATCACTTCTCGGACACCCGCTATCCCTTGGCGGCTTTCACCTTCCCCTGTGTCAGCAATTCCTTCGCCATAGCTCGCGCCGCCTTCCCATCCCCGCCCAGCATCCGGCTCAACTCCTTCTCCCTATCCTCCCCCTGCACCCGATCCAGCCGCGCAAACGTCCTTCCCTTCTCCACCGTCTTCGTCACGCAGAAATGCGCATCCGCCACCGCAGCCACCGCTGGCAAATGTGTCAGACACAGCACTTGATGTGTCCGCCCCAAATCGCGCAACCGGGTAGCCACCACCACCGCCGTTTCCCCTCCCACATTCGCATCCACCTCGTCGAAAATCAGGATCGGCACCTCGTCCCTTTCCGCCATGACCGTCTTGAGACCCAGCATCACCCGGGACATCTCTCCGCTGGAAGCAATCGCCCTCAACGGACGCGGCGGCTCTCCTGGGTTGGGGGCGAACATCATCTCGATCGTCTCTCCTCCCTCCGCTCCCGCGACATCCAGTTTTTGCACGGCCACCTCCAACCGGCTCTGCTTGAAACCCAACCCCCGCAGTTGCTCCGTCACCTCCGCCGCGAATTTTGGCGCCGCCTTGGCCCTTTCCTTCCCCAGTTTTGTGCTCGCCTCGAGATGCCTCTGCGCAGCCCGCTCCACCGCCTGCCCCAGCTCCCGTTCGGTCCCCTCCGCATCGGCCAATTCCGCTTGCCTTATTTTCAAGGCGGACAGTTTTGCCAACGCTGACTCCACGCTCCCTCCGTATTTTTTCTGTAAACCGAGAAGCAAGTTCAGCCGCGCCTCCAATTCCGCCAACCTTTCCGCATCTAACCCCACCTGCTCCGCCCTCCGTTCCGCCTCGTGGGCCAACTCCCGCAAAGATTCCACGGCCTGCTCGTTCTTTTCCCGTAATTCGCGCGCCGCGCCGTCCAGACGCTCCCACTCCACGAGCGCCTTTTGCACCTTACCCAGATTTTGCAGGGCGTTTTCCTCTCCACCCTCCAGTTGACCACTCACTTCCGCCGCCAATTCGACGATTCTGCGCCCATGTCCCGCCGCCGCATGGTCCCGCTCCAACTGCTCGTCCTCCCCCAGACGCAGTTGCGCCGACTCCAGCTCCTTCACCTGGTGATCTATTAATTCCCGAGTCGCCCCGTCTGCCCCGGCCATCCGATGCCGGAAGGCTTCCATTGTTTCTTCCGCCACCTTTTTCTCCCTCCAAGCCAACCTCACGTCTTCGACCACCTTCCCCAACCCCGCAAATCCATCGAGCGCCGACCTCTGGGCCGAAGGAGAAAGTAATGTCTGGTGATCATGCGGCCCGTGCAGATCGACCAGCCGATCGCCCAACTCTTTTAAAACCGCCAAAGTCACCGCCGACCCGTTGAGGAACTGCCGACCCGCCCCCGCCATCCCAATCTGTCTTTTAATCACCAGCGTCCCTTCCGGATCCGACTCCACCCCCTTCTCCTCCAACCACTCCTTGAATTTGCCGGCGCCGCCGAGTTCTCCCTCGACCAGACACCCCTCAGCGCCCGTCCGCACCAATCCGCGGTCCCCCCTCTCCCCCAGTAAAAGAAGAAAGGCATCCACCAAAATCGATTTGCCCGCGCCCGTTTCCCCCGTCAGGGCATTAAAACCCTTCTCCAGTTCCCACTCGAGTTCCTCCACTACCGCCAGATTTTTGATTCGCAAGCGCCTTAACATAACGCCCCCAACTCTGCCACCACCCCGCCCCCACGCCATCCCAAGGATATCGGGGTCAGACCCCGGGACATATCCGCAGACGTTGTAAAAAGGCACGAATGTGATTCCGAAAATCATCACCAAAATTACGCGCCTCGTGTCCCTCCCCAGGAATGATCCAAAACTCCTTCGGACCCGCCGCCTTTTCGTAAATCCTCCGCACCATGCTCGGCTCCATCCGGTGATCTCGCTCCGCCGCCATCACCAGCATCGGCGCCCGGATCCGCGCGGCGGCTTTCAAGGCATCCACCTCATCCACATTAAATTTCGCCCGCTCTTCGATCATCGGCATCGCCAATGTGATCAAAGGAAATTCCGACAAGCCGTACATCAACTTTGCATGATGCCGGATCGTGTTCCGATACGTATCAAACGGGGCATCCGCGATCACCCCCGCCACCGACCCATCCTCCGCCGCCGCCAGCAAAGCCGAAACCGCCCCCATGGAGGTTCCCCAGAGGACCGGGTCTCCCGCGCCGCGCCCCCGCACAAACTTCATCGCCGCTTTCACATCCCGGCTCTCGTAAAAACCGATACTCGTCAGACTCGGATCGCTCGTACCATGCCCGCGAAAATCGATCGCCAAAACCGGATAACCCTCCTTCTGGGCAAATAGCAGGTAGTCGATCATATGGGCCTTGCTCGCTCCCAACCCGTGCAGAACCACGATCGGCGGATTCCCCTTTCCCCCTTCGGGCAACCACCAAGCCGATATTCGAAAGCCGTCCTCCGTTTTAAATTCCACCTCTTCGCAAGTCATCCCCAGTCGGGATGGATTCAACGCCGGTCGAGCGGTCGGAGGCACGTGAATGGCAAGGTCCACCAAAAAACTCGCCGCCAACCACACCCCACCCGCCGCCACCACACCCAATCCCCCAAAGGCCACGAGGATTCCCCTCCCGTACCGGCGAAAAAAATTCATCCCAAAAGAGTAGCTCCGCCGCCCCGCTTCGCCATCCCGCCACTACCCCCCCCCGGGTAACGGATTCTCAGACCTTCCAGAGTTGGAGAATGCGGAGGTAATTTGCGCGCTCGATAGCGGCAGGATCTGGCGAATTTTGATGGCTTAAACATCCGCGCATCTCGGTGACATCCTTGTAATCGTGCTCCTCCATCCAGCGCGTAAAGTCATTGATGAGGGTATCGAGAGCCTGCGATCCATGACGCAGAACCAAGGAGACCACTTGCAAAACATCCGCTCCGGCCATGATGCCCTTGATCGCATCGTGAGCCGTGTGGACACCGCCGCTGAGCGCGAGAGAGATCGGGGTTTTTCCATAAAGAACAGCCATCCAACGGAGGCGCAAGAGCAGTTCGGAGGAAGTGGAAAGGAAGAGCTTCGGTTCGACGTTCAGATCTTCGATGTCGAGGTCCGGCTGGTAAAAGCGATTAAAGAGCACCAGCCCATTCGCACCCGCGAGATGAATGTTTTTTGTGAAATTGGGCAGGGAGGAGTAGAACGGGGAAAGTTTCACCGAGACCGGAATTTTCACCTTCTCACGCACCCCGGCCACTACCTCCAATACCCGGGTTTCAAGTTCCGATCCGCTTTCCTCTGAATCGGTCGGAACCTCGTAAATATTGAGCTCGATGGCATCCGCTCCGGCCTCCTCCATGAATTTCGCATGGCCGATCCAGCCGCCAGAAGTGCTCCCGTTAAGCGAGGCGATCACGGGAATCGAGAGCTGGCTCTTAAGACGGGCGATATGGTTGAGGTACTCCTCGGGGCCCAACGCGTAATCGGAGGAGTCCGGGAAATAGCTCAAAGCCTCGGCATTGGATTCCTCTGTCGACTCGGTGAACATTGCGACCGCGGCGGAATCGTTGCTCAGTTGTTCCTCGAAGAGCGAATGCATGACCAGCGCGGATGCCCCGTGGTCTTCAGCCTGTTTTGCCGAGTCGAGATTATCGCTCATCGGCGAAGCTCCAATTACGAACGGAGATTTCAGTTCTAATCCGAGATAGTTGGTGGTTAGTTTCATGAGGTTTTTTCCGGCAGACCGCTGGCGGCCATGCGACGATACAGTTCGTAGCGAACGTTGATCTGTTTTTGTGCGTCCTGGGCGAGCGCGGTGGCGCGCTCTTGATTGGTTGCTTCCAAAAACCGGTAGCGAATCTCATTCTCGGTGAATCGCGAGAGGGGGAGCTTGGGTGCAGGAGAGTCGAGGACCAGCGGCGTGAGCCCCTGCGCCTCCCGGCGCGGGTCGTGCCTATAGAGTGGCCAGTAGCCGGTATCCACCGCCAGTTTCTGCTGATCCAGCCCGTGGACCAGATTGTATCCGTGGGCAATACAGTGGCTATAGGCGATGATCAGCGAGGTGCCCGGATACGATTCCGCCTCGGCAAACGCCTTTACCGTCTGTGAATCTTTTGCGCCCAGCGCGATCTTGGCCACATAGACCCCTCCGTAGCTCATCGCGTAAAGGCCGAGATCCTTTTTGGCCTGACTCTTGCCCGATACTGCAAACTTCGCCACCGCGCCGGTCGGCGTTGATTTCGATGCCTGCCCTCCGGTGTTCGAATAGACCTCAGTGTCGAGAACGAGGATGTTGATATTCTCGCCAAGCGAAAGCACATGATCGAGACCGCCGAACCCGATGTCGTAGGCCCAGCCGTCGCCGCCGACGATCCAAACGGATTTTTTCACCAGATATTCGGCGAGCTCGTCGAAGCGTGCCCGAAGATTTTCCGGAAGCCTGTCGAGTCGGTTGCGCAATTCCACAACACGGGAACGTTGTTCCGCGATCCCCGCCTCGGTGGATTGGTCCGCCTTCAGTATCCCATCCACAAACTCCGCGCCCACCGCTTCCCTTGATGCCAGCAGAATTTCGCGGGCCTGCGATTCCTTGTCCGAAACCGAAACCCGAAGCCCGAGCCCGAACTCCGCGTTGTCCTCGAAGAGCGAATTTGCCCAAGCCGGACCGCGCCCGTCGCCGTTCACGGTGTAGGGTGTGGTCGGCAGGTTGCCCCCGTAGATGGACGAACACCCGGTGGCGTTCGCGATGATCGCGCGATCGCCGAAAAGCTGGGTGAGTAACTTGACATACGCCGTCTCGCCACAGCCTACGCAGGCACCGGAATATTCGAAGAGCGGCGTGAAGAACTGGCTGTCCTTCACACTATCAGCCTTCAATCTGGTGCGGTCCGGTACCGGCAGGGCCTCGAAGAATGCGAAATTGATACGTTCCTGATCGCGCAAAGGAGCCTGCGGGGCGGCGTCGAGGGCCTTGTGCTTGGCATTCGATTTGTCCTTCGCCGGGCAGACATTGATGCAGAGCCGGCAACCTGTGCAGTCTTCCGGAGCGACCTGAATCGTGTAGCGCTGGCCCGGGAGTTCGGTCGAACGGAAAGCAATCGATTGGAAGGTCTCCGGAGCACCGGCGAGCGAATCCTCCGGATAATATTTTGCGCGGATCGCAGCGTGCGGACAGACGATCACGCATTTGTTGCACTGAATGCAGATCTTGGGATCCCACACCGGCAGTTCGAGCGCGAGATTGCGCTTTTCCCATTTGCTGGTTCCAGTCGGCCAAACGCCATCAGGCGGAAAGGCGCTGACTGGGAGCGCGTCGCCCCGTCCAGCAAGCAGGGGGCCGGAAAGGGAGCGCACGCATTCCGGCGCCTCGAGCGGAATCGGAAACGGCCGCGGCCATGTGGCGGTGGCCTCCGTCGGAACGACGACCTGATGAACGCCCTCGACCGACTTGTCCACGGCATTCCAGTTCTTCTGCACGAGGTCGGCTCCCTTGCGGGCATAGCTGGTCTCGATCGCGTGTTTGATCTCGGCGATCGCCTGATCAAGCGGGAGGATGTCACTCAGCGTGAAGTAAGCGACTTGCATGATTGTATTGATGCGGGCGCCCATTCCGGTATCACGCGCAATCTTGTAGGCATCGATGACGTAGAATTTCAACTTTTTCGATAGGATCATCTCCTGCGACTCGCGAGAGAGGTGGTCCCAGGCGGTATCGGCGCTGTGAGGGGTGTTGAGGAGGAAGATCGCACCCTCGCGGGCCGCGTCGATGACGGGCTGTTGCTCGAGAAGATGATACTGGTGACAGCCGACGAAATCCGCCGCCTCCACGAGATAGGGCGCATGGATCGGCTCTTTTCCAAAACGCAGGTGCGAGACCGTCACCGCGCCCGCCTTCTTGGAATCGTAAACGAAATACGCCTGGGCGTGCAGGCCAAGCTTCTTGGCAATGATCTTGATGGTGTTCTTGTTCGCACCGACCGTGCCATCCGATCCCAAACCGAAAAAAACCGCCTGCGCGAACGTCTGCCCGGGAAGTTGAAAATCCTTGTCGTAGCGGAGAGAGAGCCCGCTCACGTCATCTTCGATTCCGACCGTGAATTCTTCCTTGGGAGTGGCCGCCTGCATTTCTGCAAACACGGCCACCGCCATCGCCGGTGTGAATTCTTTCGAGGCAAGACCGAATCGTCCGCCGGTCACTCGCGGAAGCTCTTTCCATTTGGCCCCACCTTTTGCCCGCACAACGGAAGATACGTCCAGGAAGAGCGGTTCGCCGGGAGCGCCGGGTTCCTTGGTGCGGTCGAGAACCGTGATATGCCTTACACTATCCGGCAGGGCGTTGAGAAATGCTCCGGCATCGAACGGGCGATAAAGCCGGACCTGAAGCACGCCGGTGCGCTGGCCGATGTGATTTAGGTGGCGGGAGGTCTCGAGCAGGGTCTCGCCGCCGGAGCCCATGACCACGACCACGCGCTCGGCTTCAGGATCCCCCGTGTAATCAAAAAGATGATACGTCCGCCCGGTCAGCGATGCGAACCGGAGCATCGCCTCTTGGACGATCTCGGGTAAGGCCGCATAAAACGGATTCGCCGCTTCACGCGCCTGAAAGAAAGCATCGGGGTTCTGGGCGGTGCCGCGGATGGTCGGACGATCGGGAGTCATCGCGCGGCGGGCGTGGGCGCGGATGGCGCCTTCGTCCACCATCGCGCGCAGGACATCGTCGGAGATCATCTCGAGGTCGTTAATCTCGTGGGAAGTCCGGAATCCGTCGAAGAAATGCAGGAACGGCACACGCGAAGGAAGCGTCGCCGCGTGCGCGATGCAGGCCATGTCGTGAGCCTCCTGTACGCTGGCCGATGCCAACAGCGCAAACCCAGTCTGCCGCACGGCCATAACATCCGAGTGATCGCCAAAAATCGAGAGCGCATGGGTGGCCAGCGACCGCGCCGCCACATGCATGCAAAACGGCATCAACTGCCCCGCCAGCTTATACATTATCGGAATCATAAGGAGCAGGCCCTGTGAAGCGGTGAACGTGGTCGAAAGCGACCCGCCTTGGAGCATCCCGTGTACTGCGCCGGCCGCACCTGCCTCGGACTGCATTTCAACAATTCTCGGGACATGCCCCCACAGGTTTTTCGTCCCTTTCGATGCCCACTCGTCGGAAAGTTCCCCCATCGATGTCGAAGGGGTGATCGGGTAAAGGGCGATCGTTTCGCTGAGCCGGTAGGCGACACTCGCCGCGGCCTCGTTGCCATCCAAGCTCCACCGTGCCCCAACCTTTTGTGTCTTCATGATCTTATACGCGCCCGAAGTCATTCGGGAGTACAGCCACCCCTCCACGGATGGTTTGGATCAAATTTGCTAATACCCATAACAAGACATTCTGTTCTCTCGCCTGCTTTCACGCAACGATATTTGAAGGTTTTGCGCCCCATCATGAAACCTTGAACCTGAATCCGCGTGTTTTGACGAGCCCGATGAAAGATTGTGTTCACTGGTGTGCTCTGGTCGTGACGTCTTGTCTGGTTTGTGAAAAAATGTCCAACCGATATGCCCAAGCAAGTCATCGTCATCGGTGCCGGACTGGCCGGACTGGCCGCCGCGATTCGTTTGGCCCGGCAAGGTTTGTCCGTGCAAGTGTTCGAGCAGGCGGAATCTCCGGGCGGAAAACTCTCGGAATTACGGCACGAAGGATATCGTTTCGATATCGGGCCGACCCTGCTGACCCTGCCGTTCGTAATCGACGAGCTGTACCAATTTTGTGGTGAAAAACGCGAGGATCACCTCTCCTTTATTCCCCTGGAAATTCTGTGTCGTTATTTTTATTCCGACGGCATTCAGTTGGATGCCTTTGCCGCTCAAGACCGTTTCGAGCAGGAAATACGGAAAATCCACCCCGCCGATGCCCAAGCGTTACCGCGGTTTTTCGAATACAGCCGCCGGATCTATGAACTCACGGCTGATCCTTTCTTATTTTCTCCGATCCATGAACCCTCGGTCTGGTGGCGTCGACAAAATCTGACCGCCCTGCTCCATTTGCCCCAGCTGGATCCGTTGTCCACCGTACATCAGGGGGTTGTCCGTTTTTTTCAGGATCCGCATGTCATTCAGCTGTTCGATCGTTACGCCACCTACAACGGCTCCGATCCTTTCCAAGCGCCGGCCACCTTGAACGTCATTCCCTATGTCGAGTATGGATTGGGCGGCTTTTTTGTGCAGGGCGGCATGTACCGCCTGGTGGAACAACTGGTCCAACTGGCCCGACGAAACGGCGTATCGATCCAGTGCGGTAGTCGGGTGCAGAAAATCATCCATCATCGGAAAAAAATCAAGGCGGTTAAGGTGGACGGCAAGGAAATCGCCACAGACTACGTCCTGTGCAACGGGGATGTGGTGACCTCTTTCCGGGATCTGTTGCCGGAAATGCAAAAACCGAATCGAAAACTGGCCAAACTGGAGCCATCCCTATCCGGGTTGATGTTCTTATGGTCGGTGAATCAGGAACATCCGAATCTCCTCCAGCATAATATCTTTTTTTCTCGGGATTATCGGCAAGAGTTTCATTCCTTGTTTCAAGAGCAACAGCCGCCGGACGACCCGACCGTGTACGTCGCCATTTCGGCCAAATCCAATCCGGCCGATGCGCCCCCCCACGCGGAAAACTGGTTTGTCCTGGTCAATATGCCGCCGGTTCGCCCGGATCACAACTGGCCGGAAATCGTCAACTCGATCCGGGAAAAAGTGTTACATCGGCTGGAACAGCACGGTGTTTTTATCCGGAACAGCATCACCTTCGAAAAAGTCATCACCCCGCTTGATTTGCAGGATCACCTCAGCAGTAATCGCGGTAGTATTTACGGCCTGGCCAGCAATTCGCGGCTCACGGCCTTCACCCGTCCGTCCAATCGCAGTCGAGAGATCAAAGGCCTGTTCTTTGCCGGAGGTTCCTCGCACCCAGGCGGAGGCGTCCCTCTGGTGTTGTTGTCCGGCAAGATCGCGTCCGATCTGATCATGCGGGAAGTGCCACAATGAGGATTGCTTTGGACGACATCAACCCGAGCATTCGAGAAGTGAAGAAGAGCGGAGAATTTTTATGAAGAAATGCGTGGTCATCGGTTCCGGATTCGGCGGACTTGCCATCGCCTGCCGACTGCAAAACTCAGGTTATCAAGTCACCTTGCTGGAAAAAAACAATCGAGTGGGCGGCCATGCCTCCCCTCTGCACAAGCAGGGATATTCGTGGGACATGGGACCCTCGTTGATTACGGCACCTGAGATCATCGAACGGGTGTTTCATAAGGCCGGCAAAAAGCTGGCGGATTATGTCGATCTTGTGCCTTTGGATCCGTTTTATCGGATTTATTTTCATGACAAAAGTTATTTTGATTATTCCCCGGACAGCGTGCGGATGAAGGAACAGATGGCCCGATTCAATCCCCGGGACGCCCGGCACTATGATGCCTTCATGAAGGCCTCCCAAGGCATCCATGAATCCGTCATCGTGCAAGGACTGGGCTCCACCCCGTTTATGGATTGGCGGACGATGCTGGCTTTTGTGCCGAGGGCGATAAAATTAAAAGCGATCCTGCCTTGCTACACTTTCGTAAAACACTATTTCAAGGATTTTCGCCATCGTTTCATGTTTTCCTTCCATCCGTTGTTCATTGGCGGCAATCCGTTTGCGGCGCCTTCCATCTATTTGATGATTCCCTATCTGGAAAAAGTGGGCGGCGTTCATTACACCAAAGGTGGCATGTACAGCTTGGTTCGGGCTTTTGAGAAATTGTTTATCGAGTCCGGCGGAGAGATCCGCACCGAGGAACCGGCTCAGGAGATTGTCGTGGCCCACGGTCGTGCCACCGGCGTCAGGACCGGAAAAGCTTTTTATCCCGCCGACGTGGTGGTTTCCGACGCAGACATGATTCATACCTATCGCGATCTGCTCAAACCGGAACACCGCCGCAAATGGAGCGACAAGAAATTAAAGCGCCTCGATTATTCCATGAGCGCGCTCCTTATTTATCTCGGCATTAAGCGGCAGTATCCGCAATTACTGCATCATACCTTGATCCTCTCCCATCGATACAAACAGCTCATCATGGATATTTTTAAAAGAAAGATTCTCCCTGATGATTTTTCCCTCTACCTCCATGCGCCAACGCGCTCCGATGCCTCCATGGCGCCTCCGGGCTGTGAATCGCTGTATGTATTGATTCCCGTCGCCAATCTGCAAAGCGGGATCGACTGGTCTAAACAGGCTGAACCCTACAGCCGCAAGGTGCTTCATTTTCTCGAGCATGAATTTGGACTTACGGAACTGCAGAAAAATATCGAAGTGATGGAGATTTTTACGCCAGATCATTTCTTGGCTAAACAAAATGCCTGCTATGGCAGTGCCTGGGGAGTGGAACCCAAACTGACCCAAAGCGCCATCTTTCGGCCTCACAACCGGAGCGAAGATGTGGCAGGGCTGTATCTGGTGGGAGCTTCCACTCATCCGGGAGCCGGGCTGCCTGGCGTTTTGTTGACCGCTGAAACAACCGAAAAACTAATTTTAGCCGACGGCAAGACACGATGAGCCCCTCTTGGATTCATTCACCTCCGGGAGCACCTTCCGTTTTGCCAGCAAGGTGGATCGGGTTAACATGAATTCCGTTTGAAAAAGATATCCTCCCAGCCCGGTTCCCTGCACGACACCCAAGCCTCCCCGGACTTCCGCAATCTCCGGATCGATAAGGTCGGCGTCAAAGGACTTCGCTACCCCATAATCGTCCGCGACCGCGCCCACGCCACTCAGAACACCGTCGCCACCATCGCCCTCGCCGTCGATCTTCCCCACCACTTTAAGGGCACCCACATGAGCCGCTTCGTCGAAGTCCTCCAGGAATACGGCGGTCTCATCCATGTCGAAAGCATTCCCGCGATCCTCCGCGCCCTTCAAGAACGACTCCAAGCCGACTCCGCCCACCTCGAACTCGATTTCCCTTATTTCATCGAGAAAAAAGCCCCCGTCACCGCCGCCGCCGGCCTCGTCGATTATCAAACCCGCTTCGACGCCGCCCTCCACGGAAAGGATCTCCGCTTCAAGCTCGGAGTTACCGTCCCCGTCACCACCCTCTGCCCCTGCAGTAAGGCCATCAGTGAACGCGGCGCCCACAACCAGCGCGGCCAAGTCCGGCTCGAAGTCACGTTCGGTAAAACCGTTTGGATCGAAGATCTCGTCTCCCTCGTCGAATCCTGCGCCAGCTCGGAAATCTACTCCCTCCTCAAACGGCCCGACGAAAAACACGTCACTGAACGCGCATACGACAACCCTGTCTTTGTCGAGGACCTCGTCCGAGCCGTCGCTCTGAAATGCGATGCCCATCCCGATATCCGCAGTTACCGCATCGAAGCCGAAAACTTCGAAAGCATCCACAACCACAGCGCCTACGCCATGATCGAAAAGAGCTGAGACAGTATCAACGCCGAGATCGGCGTGGTTTGCTCCGCCCTTCTGACCCTCATTGGCGGCTCCTATGTGAACGACTTCAACCGTTTCAACCTTTACCGCTGTGCAGAGATCATGGGAAGCGTCGCCCCTGACTACAGCTCAGGCCAAGCCCTGACCGCTATCGAAGAGGGCGCCAAAAAAGTCCTTCCATCCACGATGAGTTATTTTGGATACCCTCGCCTTCCAGCAGAAGCGCGCCGAAGGTGCGGCCACCGGAGCTTTCATCCTCTCCATCATCTTCGTCTTCCCCATCCTCGCGGCTCTGTACGAAAGTTGATCCCTCCCGTTCAGCGCCCTCCTCACCACCCCGCTCGCCGCGTCATGGGCGCGGCCGTCATCGTCGGGATGCTTGTCGGCACCCTCCGCGGGGTTTTTCTCACACCTGTCCTTCATGTCATGACCACGAGGTGGGTGAACCTAAAAACCACGGTTACATAGTTCAAACATCTTGGATCGAAATTTTAAACCAGAAAACCGCAACAACTGCGGGACGGTTTCCGTGACCGCGGGATTAAGTGACGCAACAAGAATAATCCCCTGGGGGGGGGGCGCCGGAAAACGGTGCTGTTCCGTGAGTGCGGACCGCACACCGCAACCAGAAACCGGCACTCCAATAGCAAGACTTGTCTCCACCCACAATTTCTCCTATCAGAAGGTATGAGAATGCCCCTTCATGTGGCACGAATGACCACTATTCACGATATCCGAAAAGCGGTTTCCCATCAGATCAGATGAAATACGGGAACTCGACCATGTTGGCCAGTGCCCGTGCTAATTTCGACCGGGCTAGCGTACTGCTGTCAGATGAGTTTCCCTCAGACTTACTGCAGAAGCTGCGTCATCCCAAGGAGCGCAGCGAGTTTCGACTTGCCCCTCAATTCAGTGACGGAAAGATCCACAGCATCGACGCTTTTATCGTTCGCCACAGCGATGCTATTGGCCCCTGCAAGGGAGGGATTCGGATGTCGCCTATGGTGACACTGGACGATGTCACCGCTCTGGCCATGGAGATGACATGGAAGTGTGCCCTGATAGGAGTGCCCTTCGGTGGCGGAAAGAGCGGTATTGTTGCGGATCCGCTCAAGCTGTCCCCCGATGACAAGCAGACATTGATCCGTAGCTTCACCCGCAACGCGCGCGGGAACATCCATCCTCTGATTTATGTGCCTGCACCCGACATGGGTACGAACGAGCGCGATATGGGTCATATTAAGGACACGATCAGCTACTCTTTGGGTTGCGCAACGACGCAGGGTTCATACGTTACCGGCAAGCCGATCATTATGGGCGGCATTCCCGGTAGGCGTGAGGCAACCGGCCGGGGTGTGGTGCTCTCGACCATGGAAGCACTCACCACACTAGGCGGCGGACTCAAAGGTGCCCGGATAATTATTCAGGGATTTGGAAACGTTGGCGCAGGCGCGGCAGAGACCTTTGTCGAGTTGGGGGCGAAAGTGGTTGGAGTATCGGACGTCGATGAGGCCATTTACGATGCGAATGGGTTGAATGTCGCTGCGTTGCTGGCGCATGTCCGAAAGACCAATTCGTTGCGCGGTGCCGGACAGGGGCAAGTTGTCTCGCATGATGCGCTACTGGAGATGCCCTGCGATGTTTTGGCTCCTTGTGCCACGGCCAACCAGATTACATCCAAGAATGCCGAGCGAATTCAGGCAAAAATCATTGCCGAGGGTGCCAATGGCCCAACCAGCCCCGATGCGGATGTGATCCTGAACCAGCGCGGCGTGTATGTAATCCCGGATATTCTCTGTAATGCGGGTGGTGTCTTTGTGTCGTACCTGGAGTACACGCAGGAAACCCAGCAAGAACAGATGTCGCGGGAAGAGGTCTTGATCAGGATGGATAAGCGCATGAAAGACAAATTCAAACTGGTGCACGATACGGCGAAGTCACGCAAATTGCCCACGCGTGAGGCCGCCATGTATCTTGCACTGAGAAATGTTTGCTCGGCACTTATCGCACGTGGCGCGTTGCCGTGAGTTAGTATTCAGCGGACTGAGGTTGGGTCGTGGAATTTCGTGCAAGGCCAAGGCCAAAAGAGGGATTGTGACCACACTGATGTCCCTGCTTACGAAGACCGCAGTCTCAATGATCTGGACCATAGGGATCGTAGTGGGTGTCCATAGCTACACCAACGGGTTCGCGATGTTTGGCTAGGCCTGTGTAAGATGCCGTTGGAAGAGCCCTCCGTTGATAGGCCGGCATCCGCCCTCTGCCGAGGTAGCCCGCCCGCAAAAATCTCGAAACTACACACCCAACTCTGCGGGACAGAAATCTCGCCCGACATCACGTGCAACTTCGATCCTCCAAAACAAATGTAGGGCGGTACCGTCGCAACGAGAACGCCTACGCTGATTTTTAAAACTTGCTCGTCCACCTAGGCGGCCTAGGAGATGCCGCCGCTACCTTAGCCATCAATTCTCAGCTCTTCTGACTTCAACTCCCTAGCCCCGAGAGGGCCCTTCGAAGCTCTGTCCGCAGAGCGGGACTAGCGAAGTAGGGTCAACTTACACTCGCGGTCATCCGCGTTCGTGTCCCTCGACCGCGGGATTCGCACTTTCGGACTTCCCCACTTCCGCGCCTCTTAAAAATCCTTTCTCCTACACCGCGCCATCAGCCGCAAACTGCCGCAAAAACCTCACGTCGTTATCGTAAAACAGTCGCAGATCCGGGATCCCGTGCCGGATCATGGCGATCCGTTCCACCCCCAGACCAAAGGCGTACCCGCTGAACTTCTCAGGATCGATGCCCACACCCCGTAAAACCTGCGGGTGAACCAGCCCGCACCCTGCGATCTCCAGCCATTCCCGCCCACGAAACGTTTTTCCAGGAATGGAGAAATCCACCTCAAAACTCGGCTCGGTGAACGGGAAGTAGTGCGGCCGCAACCGCACCTTGGTCCCCTCGCCTAATAGTTCGCGGAAGAAAAACTCCAGCACCCCTTTGAGATGGGGCAACCCGATCCCCTCGCCCACGCATAACCCCTCCACCTGATGAAAGAACAGCCCGTGGGTGGCATCCACCTCATCCCGGCGATAGCACCGGCCCGGAGCAATCATCTTGATGGGCGGCTTTCGGTTTTCCAAGACACGGATCTGCACGGTGGAAGTCTGCGTCCGCAGAAGCCAACGCCCATGCGGTCCCGGAGGGAGATCGAGGTAAAAAGTGTCCTGTTCATCTCGTGCCGGATGATCGGCCTGAGTGTTGAGTGCGTCGAAGTTGTGGTGCTCGGTCTCGATTTCCGGTCCGTCCGCCAAGGCAAAGCCCAATCGGTGAAAAATATCGGTGATCCGATCGAGCGTTTGGGTGAGCACATGGACCGCACCGGATGGATACGGTCTACCAGGCAGGGTCGGATCCAAAACGCCCGAAGAGGCAGAGGGAGCACTCGCCACTTCGCCCACAAATTTTTCCGCCCAAGCCTCTTCCAGCGCTTTTCGCAGATCGTTGGCGGCTTTGCCCGCCGCAGGTCGTTCGGCCGGTGGGAGAGATTTCAATCCATCTAGAATCTTTTGTGTTTCGCCTTGGCGCCCCAGATAACGGTTCCGCCAGGCTTGTTGGGCTGGGGCGTCGGCGGCGGCGGCCAGTTCGGCGAGAGCTTGTTGGCGAATCCCCGCAAAATCTGGGGACGAAAGGGACACGGCCGGTCCCGCGGCTTAAGCCCGGGTAGCTTGAACCACGGCGGCAAAGGCCGCGGGTTCGTGGATGGCCAAGTCGGCCAGAATCTTGCGGTCCAGTTCCACTCCGGCTTTACGGAGTGCGCCGGCGAAGGAGCTATAGTTCATCCCTTGTGCCTTGCAGGCCGCGCTCAAGCGGGCGATCCAAAGGTGGCGAAAATTACGCTTCCGAGTCTTGCGATCCCGATAAGACCAGTATTTGGCCTTCATCGTGGCATCTTTGGCGTAGCGGAAAAGTTTACTGCGGCGGCCGCGGTAACCCGCTGCGCTGGCGACTACGCGTTTCCGGCGTTCGCGGGAGGCTGGGGCATTCGTGGCGCGGGGCATGGCAGGGAGCTCCTAGCGGAAGGGCAGATTCTCGAGAATCCGCTTCATGTCTGTTTTATCAAGCACGGCGATTTTACCCAACCGGCGCATCCGCTTCCGGTTCTTGCTCGATGCGAGGTGCCGACGTCCGGGCTTGCCGAACAAAATCTTGCCACGGGCCGTGACTTTAAATCGCTTGGCCGCGGACTTTTTTGTTTTTCTACGAGCGATGGAGCGGGGCATAAAATCCTCAGGAGGGGGTGGGAGTTTGGGTTTCCACGGGGGGGGCCTCGTTTACTTCTTGGCCTCCGGTTTCGCTGTCCTCTTCCTCGTAGGCCCCCTCGGCCTTCTCGGTCGTCCAGCGCCGCACCCGTTTTTTGACGGGGAGAGGATTTAACATCATTGTGATGTTCCTGCCAATCAATTTCGGGTTGGCATCCGCCACCGCCACCTGCTTCAGATCGTCTCGAATGGTCACCACGAGGGCCTGTCCGAGCTCTTGGTGCTGCATTTCCCGGCCTCGAAAAGCCATGACCACCTTCACCTTCATCCCCTTCCAAAGAAAACCCTCCGTCTGGCGCAACTTCGTCGCGTAGTCGTGGGGATCTATATTCACGTGGAACTTCATCTCCTTAACCTTGGCCGCGAGGTTGTGCCGCTTGGCCTCCCTGTCGCGTTTATCCATCTCGTACCGATACTTGCCGAAATCCAGTATCTTGCAGACCGGGGGGATGCTGTTGCCGCTGACCTCCACCAGATCGAGGCCTGCCTGCCGCGCCGCGTTCATCGCATCGTTGAAATTAACCACCCCTACTTTCTGCCCGGCGGCGTCCACGAGGTAGACCTCGCGCGCTCGAATCCGATGGTTGGCTCGCAACTCCTGCATCAGGCGGAAAAAACCGCTCGTATGGGACAGAGCGGCTTCAAAGGTAAAAAGAGGAGGACATCAGGAAACAGGGTCGGTCAGGCCGAAAGCGTCATTTCGCTAGGCAAAGTCAAGGTCATCAAGGGGTGAATTATTCCAACAAAGCCCCGGAGATAGCAAGGGAAAAAGTGGCGTTTTTTTTCGGTTCGGCTGGCAGAGACGCCGCCTACCCTTTAAGGTTTCCTTCGGGATGAAACCCTACGCCTTCTCTGCTCGGCATCTCTTCCTCGCCCTCGCCCTCCTCCTGCCTGGGTCCCTGTCCGCTCAGGAGGGTGCGGATGCGACCAAAAAGATCCTCGATGCCTATAACGACGGCCGGTACGCGGAGGTGGTCAAGCTGGCTGGCGATTTTATTCAGGCCAGCCCCCAGTCGCCTAACCTGCCCAGCGCCTATCTGCTACTCGCCCGTTCCCACTACAATCTTGGAAAATGGCCCGAGGCCGTCATCGCCTACCGCAAGGTGCAGACCACCGCCAAGGACAAGGACGTCAAGGAGGAGGCCTCCTACTACATGGCGCAGGCCGTCGCCGCCGAGGCCGATGCCGCCCCGGAGAAATCTCCCGAACGGAAGAAATATATGGAGGAGGCAATCCAGCTGATTGCCGCCTTCGGCAAGGCTTTTCCCGAGTCCAAATCTCTCGCGGAAACTTTTCTTCTCCGCGCCCGCCTCCAGGTCCAGCAGGGCAAATATGCCGAGGCAAGCGCCGACCTCGATGCCGCCCGCCAAGCCGATACGGAAAAAAACCTCAGTGAAGATCTCGATTACCTACAGGGATTCGCGGAGGCACGCCGCGCCGACGCGCTACTCGCCGACTTCAAAAAAGCGGATGCCGAAGCCGCCCTCGCCCGCGCAGGCCAGATCTACTCCCGCCTCGCCACGGGGGGCAGTCCGGCCCTCGCCGCCGAAGCCACCCTTCAGCTCGCCAGCTTGGATCTGGCCGCCGGCCGTTTCCACGAAGCGGTAGTTCGCCTTCGCACCGTACCTGGGCGGGACGAACTCCTCGCCCAGCTTCAAGCCAAACTCGCCCCGATGCGCGCCGAGGTAGCCGGGGAAACTACCCCCTCCCCCGAAAAACTCCGGCGAATCCAAAAAGCCCAACAAAAAATCGAGGAAGTTAGAAACCGCCCCGACCTCTCCGGCCAAGCCCTTCTCCAGTTGGGACAGGCCTTTCTCCAAACCCGCCGTTACGACGAAGCCCGCCTAGTTTTTCGTCAGGTGGCCCACTACGGTGGTCCCGAACTTGCCGGCCCGGCCGAACAGCAGATCATCCTCACCTTCGCCCTCCAAGGCCGGACCTCTGAGGCCGACCGCCTCGTCGGGGAGTACAAGAAAAAATTCCCCGACCAGCCTGGCATCGCCGGCCTTGTCGATTATCTGGTCGGCCGCGCCCTCCTCGAGGACGGCGAGACCGAGGCCGCAATCCAACGACTGAAATCAGCCCAGGAAAAGGCGGCGGGCGAACGTTATGCCGATGAAATCCCCCGCTTTATCGCCAGCGCCTACCAGAAGGCCGGCAAGGGTTCGGAGGCGCTGAAGTATTATGTGGATTTTCTCGACGACGTGAAATCGGGCAAACGGAAGATCTCGGAGGACAGCGCCGAGCAGACCGAGCTCCTCTACGCCACCGCCTTGATCGGAGAAAAGAAATTCCCGGAGGGGATTGCCAAGCTCACCGAACTCTCCTCCGGCACTCATAGTCCGGCGATCAAGGAGGATGCCACCTTGCGCTTGGGCTACGCCCTCCGTGCCTCTGGAAAGCTTGCCGAGGCGGCCGAGGCGTTCGCCACGTTCGCCACAGCGTATCCCCAGTCCGGCAATCTCGGGAACGCCATGCTCGCCCAGGGGGATACCCAAATGGAGTCCAAAAAACCCGAAGCCGCTCTGGCCACCTGGAAAGAGGCCGCCACCAAACTCTCCGGCTCCCCCGCTGGTCTGGATGCTTACGAGCGGATTTGGCGGAGCTATTCCCGCGACAAGAAAAAGGATCTGATGTTCGCCGCCCAGGAAGATCAGTTCCGCTCGTACCCCAAGGATCCCAGAAACATTTCCGCATACCTCGCCCGTGGCGCAGTCTTTGCCGAGGAACGGGATGAAGGCCAGGCCCTCCAAGCCTACCATCGCGCCTTTGAGCTCTTCCGTGAACTGTATCCCGATCCCGCCTCTTCCCCGCCGCCGGTTGCGATTTCAGATTCTGCCTATCAGGCTCTGGAAAAATCCGCAGATCTCGAACTGATCTCCGCCAAGGCTCTGGGCAATTTCTCCCAATTGACCGATGACGAAAAAAAGCGTTGGAGGGAATCCTTCCAGCGTGCCACCGGTTTTCTTGGCCAAGCCATTCTCGGCTACTCCAGTCCACGCATATCCCCGACTCTCTCCAAGCTTGTCAGCCTGTGCCTCTTCCGTTTTCAAAGTGCCGAAGCTCCGGTGGAGGATTGCCTCCAACCTTTCCGCGATCTTGCGTCCAAAGCCAGCGCGAATCCCGGCCTTGTCGCCCAGATCCTCTTTGCCCAAGCCAGCGTACCTTTCGAGGCCGGCCAAACCGCCCTCGCCCTGCGCCTCTACGAAGAGGCCTATAAAAAATCGCTCGAGAATAAGGTCGCCCTCGACTGGCGCGATCTTCAGCGGTTTGCCAACGCCCTGCTCGGTGCCGGCAAGACCGAGGAGGCCCGACCCGTTTTCGAACGCATCCGCAAGGAGTTCCCCTCGACCGGCCCCAAAGATCCGAAACAGTACGCCCAAGCCTCCGCCATCTTCGGGCTAGGCCAGATCGATTTCCAGGCCAAACACATGGCCGAAGCTGAAAAGATGTTTTCCGAGCTCGCCTCCAAATATCCATGGTCCGACAAGGTCCAGGAAGCCAACTTCCTGCGTGCCCAGGCTCTGGCCGAGGCGGGTAAATACGACGGGACAAAAACCGACCCCGGTGCCTTTGATCTTTGGACCGGAGTGATCGAAAGCACGAACGCCGCCAACGATATCAAAGCGCGGTCCATGCTGGCGTTCGGCCAGACTCTCGAAACGGTGGCCGCCAAAAATATTTCCACGCGTCAACTCGAACAAGGAGTGGGGAAGGCCAAACTTGATCCACTCGAACTGGCAATCGGCTACTACCAGAAGATCGACCTCTATTATGACAGCCTACCCGATCTTTCCAGCCAGGGTCTCCTCCGGGCCGCCAAGATTAGGAGAGGACAACAAAAGAACGCCGAGGCCCGCAAGCTCGTCACTTCCCTCCTTGGCAAATACGGCAACTCCGCCGCCGCCGCGGAGGCCTCCGAACTCCTCAAATCCCTTCCCGCCGCTTCTTCGACTCCGTGATCCCATCCCAGGCTCTGCTTCGCCGGACTCTTCAAATTCTAGCGCGGCTGAAACGCGCTTACCCCAAGGCCGACTGCGAGCTGGATCATGCAAATCCGCTTCAACTTCTCATGGCCACAATCCTATCGGCTCAGTGCACAGACATTCGCGTCAATCAAGTCACTCCCGCCCTCTTTGCCCGCTGCCGGACCGCCTCCGATTTTGCGACGATTCCCCAATCAGAACTGGAAAAGATCATCCGCTCCACCGGTTTTTTTCGCACCAAAGCCCGCTCGATCCGCGCTTGCGCAGCTCACTTGATCACACTTCATCAAGGCGAAGTCCCACGGACGATGAAGGCGCTTCACGGCCTGCCTGGCGTGGGTCGCAAAACTGCGAATGTTGTTTTGGGCAATGCGTTCAACCTCGCAGAGGGAGTGGTCGTGGATACCCATGTGGGCCGTCTTGCTCGGAGGATGGGACTCACCCGTCAGCAGGATCCTGTTAAAGTGGAAACCGCCCTCATCCGCCTCGTGCCACGGAGAGACTGGACTCTCTTATCCCATCTCCTCATTTGGCACGGACGGAGACGCTGCTCCGCTCGTAAACCCGATTGCGCTTCGTGTGAGATTCGCAATCTCTGCCCGCGCATTGGTGTCCCACAGCCTATAGCCCAGCCTTTTAAAACGAACATCAGGCCACGAAGGAGGAGATGAGATATGGAAGATGAGAATTTCGAAGTTTAGGTAGCGGCGGCATCTCTGAGGCCGCCTAGCTGGCCGAACAAAATTGAAGATTCGACCCCAGCGTTCTAGGGACAGACCGCCCTATCCGAACTTCGGACTTCGAAATTCCCCATCTCCTCCATTCTTTCTTCAACTTCAACTGGCGGCGGCCGCCCACTCCTACGGCACCACGGCTTCGACCTTGAGAAATCCTTTGTCCGCGCCTGGCGTAAACGCCGCTTCGTATTGACTATACCCACTCGGTAATCCGGAAGGTTGCGGACTGCTCAAGCTCGGCGTCACCGTCCCGTTGAATCCAGCGGCCAAACTCGTGGCCGACCGCACCGTATAGGTCACCCCGCTTTTCTGAAGATAACTGACCTTGACCGTCCCACCTGTCGCTGCGAGCACGTTGACCAGTGCGCTTCCCGCCTGCACCGGACTCGTCCCAAATGCATACTCCGCCGCATTGCTAAATCCGTCGGAGTCCGGGTCCGCCGTCGGACCCGCTTGGCCACCGGATAGTCCGTACGTGTTTGCCATCACGTAGTTGAATCCTGAAATCACATTTACCGTCCGAGTCACCGTCCCCGTGTTCCCCCCCGCATCCGTTGCGCTGTACGTAAGCACGTAGGTTCCAACCACACTCGTATTCAGCGATCCGCTGATCGTCACCGCCACACTTCCATCCACCGCGTCTGTCGCTGTGGCTCCAGCCTCGCTAAAGGACCCACCGGCTGGAACCGTCACGATGGAGGCCCCATTTAAAGTCACCAAGGGAGCTGTCTGATCCGTCACGTTCACCGTCCGTGTCGCCGTCCCTATATTTCCCACAGTATCGGTGGCCGTATAGGTGATGGTGTAACTTCCCACAGCTGAGGTATTGACTGATCCGCTGGTGGTAACAGTTCGACTCCCACCGCTCGGATCTGTGGCGGTTGCCCCGAGATCTGTGTAAGTGCCCCCA
Source organism: uncultured Verrucomicrobiota bacterium (assembly GCA_903905395.1). Classification (GTDB taxonomy): domain Bacteria; phylum Verrucomicrobiota; class Verrucomicrobiia; order Methylacidiphilales; family Verrucolacustridaceae; genus Verrucolacustris. Next base: position 13,031 of record CAIVGD010000325.1, on the reverse strand, counting down.
AAAGCAATCGTCGTTGGATTAGTCCCGGCCAATGTGAAGGTGGGACCTTGCTGATCCAGACTTCGCAACGAATTTATGTAAGTTGTATTTTTCGAATTGTTACCCGAACCGAAAGTCAAAGAGCTGATGACATTCGCTCCGCCGGAAGAGAGATAATAATCGCTAAGTGCGGGAGTGCCGTTGAGGACGTAGCCATACGTTTTGCTCGTAGATACTGCCGTCGAGGATCTGGTTTTCTTTCCGGTAAATTCGGTGTACTGGGCTCCTGCAGACCCAGCCGCCAAAGCATGGATACCACCAGCCACACCATCGACCCCCGTATCAACTGCCTTGATCATCACCATTTCCGTGTTGGCGATATCGAAGTTGCCGCCCGACGCCGTGAAATAGGTGGGATTACCGAGGTTGACGCTCAACTTGAAGTCGGATCCGTCCAAATCTTCGGCCGCTGTCGTCCCGGCACTCAGCACAATCAGAGTCCCCGCCTTCACCGAGGCCCAAAGAGGAACATTATTGAAAACCAACTTCCCGCTGGTGTCGCTGGCCATATTATTGCCGAAATCTTTCAGGATCATTCCCCGCATATCCACGGGGGGATCTCCGACAGAATCTCCGATCACCAACAACTCCACTTTATCACCCGTACTGCTGTTCCTGTATTTGTTGATCACCACGTTGAGGGGTATGGCGGTCTGCTCGGCCAGCGTCATGACCCTCAAACGATACGTGGCAGACGAGGTTCCATTGGTGCTGGTGGCCGAAATGGTGAAGGTGAGATTGGTGCTTGTTGTCGAATTGTTTGTCCCGCTGATCACTCCGTTTGTGGTGTTAACCATCAGCCACGAGGGAAGTCCGGTCGCGTTGTAGCCCGTGATCGGATTCGTGCCCCCCGCTATAATCGTATAGTTAAATGTTTTGTTTGTATAAATCGACCCGCTCAAGGTCGAAGTGATCGGAGGCGGGGCCTCGGAGACCGTGCCGGTCAGCGTCAAACTTTTCGCCGCCGCCCCTTGGGCACTATGCACGATCGATCCGCTATTGGTTCCCAATGGGGCGGTTCCACTCTGCCGGACAAAGACCGGCGCGCTGGAAAGAAGCCCTTGGACCGGATTCAGGGTTTGTGTGGTGGCATAATTCGAATTGTTCAGACTGATTTCAAAGTTTGTCGTAGCCGCCACTGTCACGGAATTTGTCAGGCCGTGTCCCGAGACCGTGTAACTTTGACTGGAACTCGCCGTCCTCACCACCGTGTTTAACCCGCTCAAGGTGGCCGCGGAAAGAGTTAGGCCGGCAGGTGGTTCGGAAACCGTTCCCGATAGGTTCAGATTCTGATCCGCGACTCCCCCCCCCGAGTGGGTGATTGTGCCGGCGTCGGAGCCGGCCGGAGCGAAAATATTCAACCGAACATAAACCGGAATGTTCGAAAGGGTTCCACCCGCCGGCAAAAGCATAATGCTTCCTGAGAATGAAATGTTATCGGCGCTGATCTCATAGTTGGTGGATGCGACGATGGTGATTCCCTCCGTCAGATAGGAACCGGAAACCGTGTAGCTCAAAGAGCTGGAGGCAGTTCCCGATACGGTGCTGAATCCGCTAAGTGATGCGGTCGAAATAGTGATGGCGGGTTGATAGACGGTTCCCGAAACATTGAGATTCTTGCTTAGTGCTCCCCCACCGGAATGCGTGATGATGCCGGAATTGCTCCCCAGGGAGGCGGAAGAATTCAGCCGCACATAAATCGCTGCCGACAAGGAGCCACTACTTGGGGTTAGCGTGAGGGTTCCGGAGGAGAAAGAGTGATTATCCGAACTGATCTCAAAAGAGGATGGAGCTGTGAGGGTGACTGCCCCAGTCAGGTCGGATCCGGAAATCGTATAGCTTTGGCTTGAACCGGGGATCCCCACTAGGGATGAAAAATTGCTCAGGCTGGACACGGAAAGATTCAAGACCGGATCGAGAATCGTAAGGGTCAGCAGAGCCGTTCCTTCGCCATTTTCGTTGCTGGCCGACAAGGTGACCGGGTAGATGCCCGCCGAGGAAGTTGTTCCGGAGATCAAGCCGGTGACCGTATCAATGGACAGTCCGTCAGGAAGGCCGGAAGCCGCGAAAAGAGTCGGGCTGTTATCGGCTGTCATTTGATAAGAAAAGCTTACCCGGGCAGTTCCGCTGGCGCTGGTGGCGCTGGTGATAGTCGGCGGAGGCAGGCTCACCTTTCCATCCACCGCCAATCCAAATGTGCCAGCACTCTGGGAATAAAAACCCCATCCGCCCGTGGTCGTTTGACCGCTGGCGTAGAAACGCAACGAGACGATCGTGTTGGCGGATATATTTTGCAATGAAGGAATTCCGGACAGGTCGACGCTCATGGTGGCCCCTGCCCCTGGAACGCTCGTGAAAACAACTGGAGAGTTGATAAGGGTGAAAACCGTTCCATTCGTGCTGTAGGCAAATTGATTGGTTGCCCCAGGGGTGGCAAAAAACGATGTTGTTCCTTGAAGCCTTGCCGTAATTCCACTCAGGGATAGTGACTTTCCATTTGTGGCGGAAAGCGTGAATTGAAAATAGTCCGTGTTGGTGACGGAAATTCCTTCGTTCTTAAAACCTACCGTTCGAAACGAGTTGGTTGCGCTACTCACAGATGCGCCAGAGCCACGCGAGAGCTCGTTGGTGCTATCCAAGCCACTATCGAAAATCTCTGCCACAGATGTGGAAACATTATTTTCCCCATTAAAGTCCCAAGCCACGAGGTAATTTGAACTCGTGACGATTCCCAGAAGCGACAAGTTGGCCGTCGTGATTCCAGCTCCAGAATGAACGATCATTCCGGAGATCGAGCCTGCCGGGGCGTTGGAACCGATCCGGACATAAACAGGCACGTTGGAAAGGCTTTCGTTGCTTGGAGTCAGTGTCTGACTGCTGGCAAAGGTGCTGTTGTTCAGGCTGAGCTGAAAATTTGTGGAAGATAAAGTGAGCGTGATGGAATTAGACAGGTTGACCCCGGAAACCGCGTAGCTTTTGCTCGTGCCATCTTTGCCCTGTGCGGCGAAAAGGCCGCTCAAAGTCGCCGCCGAGAGTGTCAGCTTGGGCGATCCGGAGGCAACCATTCCGGAAACAGAAAGACTTTGTGATGGGGCATTGCCTCCGACGTGGGTGATCGTCCCTGAAACCGCCCCCAACACAGCGCTGGACTTGATCCGCAGGTAAACAGAAACACCGGAAAGCGTTCCACCCAGTGGAACCGCCAGAATCTGACTGGAGGCGAACGAGCCGGAACTGTTGTCCAGGCTGATCTCAAAATCGTTCGCCGCCTGGATCAGAATATCGCCGGATAGGTTGGACCCGGAAATGGTGTAACTTTTGCTTGCTCCAACCTTTCCCTCCACCGAGGAAAAGTCACTTAGACTGAAAGTGGAGAGGCTAAAGATCGGTTCTAGCCCGGTGAAAACCGTGAAGGTTCCGTAACTCTGATCCGTTCCTCCCGTCCCCGTCACACTGATGGATCCTGTCTGCGCTCCCGCCGGCACAACGGCAGTGATTTGGTTGGTGGCAATGACTGTGCCCGCGACTGTCGCGCCGTTGAAATCAACTGTCGGAGACGCCCCAAAATTATAACCAGAGAGGGTCACGGTCGTCCCGGGGGTGCCGGAGGACGGGCTGAAGGTGGTGATGACCGTGGGGCTGTTCGGTCCGGTGCCGGTATCCACAACGTTTTTGAGGTAAACCGCAGTCGAAGCATCCACGGAACTAAAAAAATCAAAACCGGTAAGTGCTTCAATGTCCTCCACGGGGACGATGTAATCCGTCCAAGGCCCCAGCCCGATGCTGGTGTTGGGTGCGATGATGGCGATCACACGGTTGGTGGGACTGATCCGGCTGGCGGCGGGCACGGTGCTGCTGGCGTTGGGAATTTTGACGATGATCTTCCAGACCGAGTTTGGAATGGCCATACCATTGGAAATAGTCGCCCCGGTAAATCCCCCTGGACCTGCAATAATGAGGATCTCGCTTCCATCAGCGGCCAATCCACGGCAGTAGGCCTCGAAGCTCGACCAAAGCCCACGATTGTTGGACGCCGCCTGGGGCATCATGTTGCTCATACGAAAGGTCATCTCATTGTCAGCGATGGAAAAGATCCGGTCTTCCGAAGGGCAGATGTGCCCACGGTCCCAGTCCCCGCCAAACGTGGCAGAGCTGATCCGCAAATATCCGATGGGAAGATCTGTATCAGCGGCAAACTTATCGGTTCGTGCCACATTCGCCCCAATATCATCGGTGGAATAGCTCCAGCTAGCCCAGTTGGCTTGGTGAGTGTTGTCATTGTAAGAGAGGGCATATTGGGACCGGGCGAGCAGATAATTGGTACGGCTCAATGGATCGGTGCTGGCTCCCGTCGGATTTCCAAGGGCGGTCTGATAATCAATTCCGAGTTTGGCCCACGATGGGCAGGTCGAGGCGAATAAAATAGTGAGGACACCGAGAACCCGTACAAGAGATGCGGCGCATGATCGCGACGCTAAAAAACGATTAAAAATCGGACCCAAAAAATAGTGCTTAAACCTCTTCAGAATCGTTCCATGGGGCCCCTTGAAGGGTGCGGGCGGATGAGTACAGTCCATCTGTCTCAGAAGCGATGTGAGGAGCAACGCCATTACAAATATACTTAGCACACATAACTTATTTTTCGACCTGTTTTTTACAGGAATAGTTTTTCTTGCAAACATCTGCAGATCAGTTGTTAGCTCCAGTTTTTTCATCCATAACACCAAGGCACCCCCTGCCCCTCCCCCGACTCTAAAATACGCGTTTTTACGTAAATAAACCCATGACCCCTATCCCTCCACATTAATATTTGGGGGTCAGAGGTCGGTTTCTAATCAAAAAAAATGCCGTATAACCAATTAATGCACAGTTATTTAGAATCTAGTTTTTGAAAATTGGGGTCAGAGGTCGATTTTCCATTAACCCACATCCAAAATCCGAACTTAGAAATCCGAACGCCCATTCTGCAATCTCGTTCGTCCAGCTAGGCGGCCTCGGAGATGCCGGCGCTACATTAACTTCGAACTTCAAGGCTGAAGACACCTGTGGGGCGGTTCCCGCATTCGCGGGAGCCGACATCAGTCTTGAATTCAGACGGCGCCCACGCATGGGCGCCCTACATTTGTTTTAGGTTGGCGCTTCAAAAATCATCTTCCCAAATCAAAAATCAAACATCTAAAATCATTCCACCTCCCTTCTGACTTCAACTTAATCTTAAACTTCAACTGGCTCCTAGCGGTCCTCCGCGTCCCTGAATCCCTTCCCCTCTTTCTTGAACTCCTTCGACCCACCCTACGAAGCATCGAAAAAATTATCTGGCAGAATAATCTGATCCCCGAAGAGAGCTAAAGCTTTTTGGCTGCGGCCAAAGCGTAATCCCGATTCATGCGAGCGATCCAATCCACGGAGATCTCCTTGGGGCAGACCGCCTCGCACGCGTACTGATTCGAGCAGTTCCCAAACCCCTCCGCATCCATCGCAGCCACCATCTTCTGCACCCTCTGCGCCCGCTCCGGTTGGCCCTGCGGCAACAGTCCCAAATGCGAAACCTTGGCCGCTACGAACAACATCGCCGACCCGTTTCGACACGCCGCCACACACGCCCCACACCCGATACAGTGCGCCGCATCAAACGCTTTCTCCGCCTCCACCTTCCCGATCGGCATCGCATTGGCATCCGGCGCCTGACCCGTGCTCACGGAAACAAAACCGCCAGCCTGGATGACCCGGTCGAAGGCCGTCCGATCCGTTACCAGATCCTTGATCACAGGAAACGCCCGAGCCCGCCAAGGCTCCACCGTCAACGTATCCCCGTCCCGGAATGACCGTAAATAAATCTGACAGGTGGTGGCCGCCTCGTTGGGCCCGTGAGGTTCCCCATTGATCGCCATGGCGCAGGATCCGCAGATGCCCTCCCGACAATCATGATCGAAAGCAATCGGTTCCTTGCCCTCCTTCGTCAGACGATCGTTGACCACATCGAGCATCTCCAGAAAGGACATGTCCGCCGTCAACCCATCCGCCTCGTATGTCTCAAAACGACCCTCGGTGTCGCACCTCTTCTGACGCCAAACCCGCAGGCGGAGCTTCATTTGTAACTCCTCGTCGCCAACTGCAGTTCCTCAAAATTCAGGGGCTCGATATGCCGAACTTCCGGCTTTCCATCCCCCTTGAATTCCCAGGCCGAAACATCTGAGTGCTCGGCGTCCCTCCTCGCACACTCTCCGTCCGGCGTCTGGTACTCCTCGCGAAAATGACAACCGCAAGATTCTTCACGCTCCAGCGCATCGCGACACATCAGTTCTCCAAGCTCCAGAAAATCCGCCACCCGCCCTGCCGTCTCCAATGACTGATTCAAATCCTCCCCCGCGCCAGGAACATTCACGTCCTGCCAGAATTCTTGCCGAAGTCCTGGCAAAATCTTGATCGCTTCCTCCAGGCCCTGCTTCGTTCGACTCATCCCACAGTGATCCCAGAGTATCTTGCCCAACCTCCGTTGAAACTCGCTCACCGGTTTGTGCCCCTTCACGCCAAGCAGTTTTTTCGTACGGGCTTGGGTCGTCTCCATCGCCTCCCGGAACGCGGTGCCCTCCGGCTTGCCTCCGCCCGGCTTCTGCTGGGAAAGATAATCCCCTACGGTATAGGGCAGGACGAAGTACCCATCGGCCAACCCCTGCATCAAGGCGCTAGCCCCCAAGCGGTTCGCCCCGTGATCGGAAAAATTCGCTTCCCCCAGCACAAACAGTCCCGGCACATTGCTCATCAAGTGGTAATCCACCCACAACCCGCCCATCGTGTAGTGCGCCGCGGGAAAAATTCGCATGGGGGATTCGTAGGCGTTCTCGCCGGTGATTTCATGATACATCGCGAAAAGATTTGCATATCGTTCCCGCACCGTCTCCTCCCCAAGCCGTCCGATCGCCTCGGAGAAATCCAGGTAAACCCCCAGACCCGTCGGCCCGACTCCCCGCCCCTCGTCGCACACCCGCTTGGCGGCACGGGAAGCAATGTCGCGCGGAGCCAGGTTTCCGTAACTGGGATACATCCGTTCCAAAAAGTAGTCGCGCTCCCCCTCCGGAATCTGGGCGGCAGACCGCTTCTCCCCCTTCGCCTTCGGCACCCAGCAACGCCCATCGTTTCGCAACGATTCGGACATCAACGTCAGCTTCGACTGATACTCCCCCGAGACCGGAATGCAGGTAGGATGAATCTGGGTGAAACAGGGATTGGAAAAAAGCGCCCCCCGCCGGTGCGCCCGCCAGATCGCCGTCGCATTCGAACCCCGAGCGTAGGTGGAAAGATAGTAGGCGTTGCCATACCCGCCGGTGCAAAGCAGAACTGCGTCGGCCGCATGAGAAGTGAGTTCGCCCGTGACGAGATGGCGGGTGATGATTCCCTTCGCCCGTCCCTCCTCAACAACCAAATCCAACATCTCGTGCCTGGGCAACATTTCAATCTGCCCCAACTCGATCTGCCGGCTGAGCGCCTGATAAGCACCGAGCAGTAACTGCTGGCCCGTTGCCCCTCGCGCATAAAAAGTCCGCGACACCTGCGCCCCGCCGAAAGACCGATTCGCCAGCATCCCTCCATACTCCCGCGCGAATGGCACGCCCTGGGCAACACACTGATCGATAATGTCCACGCTCACCTCGGCGAGTCGGTGCACATTCGCTTCTCGGGATCGGAAGTCCCCGCCCTTGATCGTGTCTTGAAACAGGCGCCGCACCGAATCTCCGTCATTCTGATAATTCTTGGCCGCATTGATCCCCCCCTGAGCCGCAATCGAGTGAGCCCGGCGAGGGCTATCTTGAAAACAGAACGATTTCACGCGGTATCCCAGTTCGGCCAGACTGGCCGCCGCGGAAGCTCCAGCCAGTCCCGTCCCCACCACGATCACCTCATACTTCCGTTTGTTGGCTGGACTGACCAGACGGACGTTGGATTTAAACCGGGTCCACTTCTCAGCCAGCGGGCCGGGCGGGATACGGGCGTCCAGCTTCATGGTTTCAGTATCCCCGCGAGCACAGCCACCGGAATGGCGCTAAACCCCAGAAAAAGAACCGCAGCGATAATCCAGGAACCGGCGTCCATCACTTTCACCAGATTCTGGTCCCGCAACCCAAAGGTTTGAAAAACACTTGCCGCCCCATGCCGGAGATGGAAAAAGAGCAGAGCCATCGCCACGATGTAAAATCCGCTGATCAGAGGCTGGGAAAAGCCGGCCACCACCATCCGGTAAACATCTGGCATCGTGACTCCCGCCACCACCGTCTCCATCGAGGCATAGGAGCCATCCACCCGGTGCGCGGTGAAATGCAGTAGATGAAAAACCACAAACCCCAGAATGATCGTCCCGCTGATCACCATCGTCACGCTCGTCAGAGCCACCTTCATCCGGGAGTGACTTCCCGCCACGGCGTAGGCCACCGGCTTGGCGATCCGGTTTTCCCAAGCCAAAGATAAGGCCGCCAAAATATGCAGAGCCACCGTCGCCAACAATCCCAACCGGAACGACCAAAGCACCAGCGGATACGATTTCAAAAGATGGGCGTACTGGTTGATCTTGTCGGGCGTGCCCGCAAACATCTGCAGATTTCCAGTCATGTGGATGAAGACAAACCCGATCATCAGGATGCCTGTCACCGCCACGATCCATTTCCTCCCGATCGAGGATTTGGACATTCGTAAAATTTCAATATTCACAGGGAAATGATGGGGTTGGATTTATTTCCAACGAGTTTAAAAAATGCCCCCAACGAGCCGCCTTGTCAAAATGCCTTCTCGCCGATCCGATCGGAAAGATCAAAAACCAAGGCTAGCGACCGGTTCCGCAGTCCGCATAAGAGTGCCCCCGGCATCAGAAAAAAAACCGCTCGAATCACGCCCCGTTTCCTCCCCTCGCCTTAAGTACTTCTCCAGCCAGCACCAAAGAGCCCATAATCAAAGCCCCCCCCGGGGCCGGGTTTTCGTCGTCCGCCCGGAGGGCTTCCGCGACCGTGGAAAATATCCGAGACGGATGAATCCCCCAGGAAAGCGGGTCCGATCCGCGAGGATCCTTCAGCTCCACTCCCCAAATATCCGCCCGACTGTTTCGTATCCGCCGGAGCATCGCCCTCACCGGTTTGTCTCTCAGACACGCGAAAATCACCCGACCTGGCGTGGAGGCAAAAGTTTCCCGCCACGTCAGCAAAGCGGCGCAAACCCCCTCTTCATTATGGGCGCCATCCAACACCCGTCGCGGATTTTTGTTCAGCATGGTGAATCGGCCGAGCCATTTCATTTGGGACAATCCGCACCGGATCACCTCGTCGGGAAAACCCAGATACCGCGCGGCAGCTACCGCCAGCGCCAAGTTCTGTCTTTGGTGTCTTCCCGCAAGTGGAAGCGCACCCCACGCCTTGGGCAGAGGCCCAACGATCTTCCAGGGACAACCGAGGTTTTTTGCTTGGCGTGCCAGCACCTTCCGAGCCGCGCGCGGCCAGGGCGCGGAAAAAACTGGAACGCCCTGCTTCAGAATACCGGCCTTCTCCGCGCCGATCCGGGCCCACCCTTGGCCGAGGATCTCCTCGTGATCCCGTCCCAACGATGTGAGGAGCGACAACTCAGGAAGGATCATGTTGGTTGCATCCAGCCTCCCGCCCAAACCCGTCTCCCAAACCACAAAATCAACTTTGGCTTCCCGGAAAATTTTTAAAGCGAGCGCCGTGACCACCTCGAAAAAAGTGGGCCGCTCGGACTGCGGCATCCGGTTCATGATCCGGATCACCGGCTCGAGGTTTCGCCGCAGGATTCTCTCATCGACAACCCGTCCGCCCACACGGAATCGCTCCCGGAAATCAATCAAATGTGGCGAGGTGTACAGACCTGGGAAAAATCCAGCCGCCCGCAAGATGGAGTCCATCGCCGCCGCCGTCGAACCCTTCCCGTTGGTTCCCGCGATGTGAATGAAATTCAGCCCCTTCTCGGGATGATGCAGGGCTCGGAGAAGTTTTTGCATCCGCCCCAGACCCGGCCGGATGCCAGCGGAGCATACTTTCCCAAGCCGGGCGACGGGGTCGGATCTCTTCAGAGATAGCGGAGGAGGCGCACCAGCACCTCCTTCATCTTGGGACGCGGGACGATCATATCGATGAGCCCGCGCTCGTGCAGAAACTCGGAGGTCTGAAATCCCTTGGGCAGCACCTGCTGGGTCGTCTCGCGGATCACTCGGGCTCCCGCAAAACCGATCATGGCTCTGGGTTCCGCGATAATGAAATCACCCAGGGAGGCAAAGCTGGCCATCACCCCAGCCATGGTTGGGTTCGTCAGGACGGAGAAGAATGGCAGGCCGGCCGCCCCGAGCCTGGCCAGAGCACCGCTCGTTTTGGCCATCTGCATGAGACTGAACATCCCCTCATACATCCGCGCCCCACCCGAGGCCGAAAAGATGATCACCGGTATTTTTTTTTCCAATCCCCGCTCGATGGTGCGCGTCACTTTTTCCCCGACCACCGCGCCCATGCTTCCACCCAGAAAAGCGAATTCCAACGCCGCGAGGGAGACTTCCCGGCCGCCGATGATTCCCGTGCCGCAGACAATCGCGTCCTTCAGCCCCGTCTTCTTCCGGTTGCTCCTCAGCTTGCTGGTGTAACTGGCCACCCCCTTGAACTGCAGTACGTCCACAGCCTCCATTTTCTCATCTTGTTCGATGAATTTTCCGCCGTCACAAACCGAAACCAACCGATCCCGGGCCCCGAGCGAAAAGTGATGCCCGCACTTGGGACAAACTTGCAGACTTTTTTTGAGCACCTGCTGGTAAACCACCTCTCCGCACCCGGGACATTTCGTCCAGAGCCCACCAGGAATTCCCCGGGCTCGAGGTTTCGCCTCTTTCCGGGGTTCATATTTGCGTCGTTCGAATACAGCCATGGTTGAGTTTATTATCCCCGAGCCACGGTCAGAGCCGCTACCTCGGCGGCCCCTGCTTTCCGCAGGACCCGCGCACAGGCATCCGCTGTGGCCCCGGTCGTGAACACGTCATCACATATTAGCAATCGCCGTCCCCGAGGGTCAAACCCAGGAGCCAAGGCCAGCGCGCCGCGCAGATTGCTCAACCGTTCCACGCGCTTCAGCCGTGCTTGGGAAAGTGTCGCCCGCACGCGCGCCAACCCCTCTTCCACGGGAATCCCAATCCTCGCACTCAACCAGCGGGCAATCTCCGCGCTCTGGTTGAACCCACGGATTTTTTTCCGCTCTGAGTGGAGGGGGACGGGCACAAGCGCATCCCATTTTTCTTCCGCGTAGTACTGACGGAATCCGTCCCGCATCCATCGGCCGAGCCAAGGGCGCAAATGGTATTCGCGGCCATATTTAAATCGCAGGATTGCCTCCCGCACCGTCCCCACCGCCCGATACGCGGCCCGCACTCGTTCCAGCGACCAGCGGCGGTCCAGACAGTTCGCGCAAAGAAATTCGCCGGGAGCAGTCCGGGAGTAGGGTTCTGCACAGCGCTCGCAGAAAGGGCGCTCGAGCCGCGCCCACGGCCGAGGGGGTCGGCCCGCCGGAAAAATCAGCCCCCGCGCCGCCTCAATCCAGACGCGCACGGATCGGACGCCCCCAGAGCGCCAATGCCAAAACCAGCAGAACCAGAAAAGGCAGTGGGCCGGCATCGAGGGAGGGACCCCACCAACCCGCCGCGGCCCGCGGAACTTCCGTCCACGCACCCTCGGAAAACTTGAGGCCCGCCACCCATCCCGCATGCAAACCGATCGGTCCCGCTAGGGTGCCTTGAGCCCAAACCATCCTTCCCAAAATCAATCCCACGAGAAGGAGCCCCGCCAACTTCCAGATTTCCAGCGGCTCTGCCCACAACTCCAGTCGGCCCCAGGCTAAAAAGCCCGTCGCCCATCCAGCCTCCGGGCCCGGCACCGGTCGGATGAAATGGACCACGGCGAAAATCACCGCCCCCACGCTGAGAAGCAGTCCGATCGGCCGGTTCCCCATAGCCTTCCACCACGCCATCCCCAGCACTCCTCGGAAAAAAAACTCCTCCAAGAAAGCCACGAGGATTCCCGTGCCACCCGCACCCGCCCATAACGTCCACCCGGGCCACCCGCCCCAACTCCTCACCCCGAGCAAGCTTTGCCCAAAAGCCACCAACGCCAGCATCCCCCATCCCGCCGCTCCCCAAACCACTGCGCGCACCACCTGCCTCTTCCATCGGCCAAGATCAAAAAAACGCCGCGGATCCTCCCTCCAAAACCAGAGCAGTAGTGGGACCAAAGCCAACGCCACCCCCAACTGCACCCGCCCAAATATCCTCGGAAATGGAAAAACACCTGGAGCCATCGCCTCGACCGCCAGCCACACCGGGTGCGCAAGGACGGCGGTGAGAACTACCCACAGTCCTCCAAATCCAAGAATCCCAGTTAACCCTCGCTTCATCTTCGTATCTTGCGCCACCCCCTTCCCCGACAGCCAACCTTTTCCCCTACCCCCAGCGTTGCTCCGGCACCCCTTCCTCGTTTAGTATTCTTTCTTCGACCTATGGCCGAAGCCCGACCCATCGCCCCCCTGGAATTTGAAAAACCCCTCGCCGAGCTGGAAAAGCGCATCGAGGAACTCCGTAATCTTTCCGGCAAACAAAAGCTCGGAGCGGAGGACGAAATTACCGCTTTGCAACAAAAACTCCTAGACGCGCGGCGCGAGGTTTACGGCAACCTCACATCTTGGCAACGCGTCCAGATCGTCCGGCATCCACAGCGCCCCTACCTTCTCGATTACCTCCGCCTCGGCGCCACCGACGTCGTGGAACTCGGGGGCGACCGCGCCTATGGGGACGACCGGGCCCTCATCGGCGGTCTCGCCACGCTCGGAAAACAACGCGTGGTTTTTCTCGGCCACCAGAAAGGCCGGGACACGAAGGAAAATCTCCTCCGCAACTTCGGTTGCGCTCATCCCGAGGGCTATCGCAAAGCCCTCCGCCTCATGCGCCTCGCCGACCGCTTCCACCT
>CAIVGD010000324.1 GCA_903905395.1 uncultured Verrucomicrobiota bacterium | reverse complement strand
TCTTCGCCCTGGCCATCTTGGCAGTCGTGGCCGTGATTCCACTCCGCTTTCAGGCCATCGATGAGCGATTGTTGACCGCCGCCGGAAAAGGAACCACACCCCTCACAGAATTGGCCGCATCCCTTCTCAACTCCGAACACCTCGGAGCTGGCCTGCGCCTCGCCCTTCTTTCCCAATCCCTGAATCTTCCGGAAAACGAAGCGGTTCTCCAATCCGCCCGCACTCTTCTCTCCTCCCGTCGCGATCTCGCTTGGCTCGGCACTCGGGATTCCCGCCTCGAACTCGTCCTCGCCACCTCCGGCCTCGCCTTCGAGACAATTCCCTCCTCGCCGCCCCCCACTCTCACTCTCCTGCTACGCGAACCCGTGCGGATTCGTCTTCGCCAAAATCTCCGCGCGAATCCGTCACCTGGCGTCCAATCCCTCCTCGAAACCCTGTCGCTCCATCCACTTCCTCCTTTGCTCCCAGCCCAAAGCCCCGGCGGCCAGCCCCTCGAGGCCGTCCTCCTCCTCACCGCTCACCTCCTCGATACCCAAGCCTTCACCCCCTCTTTCGCTGGCGACTTGAAAACCGCCACCTACGCCGCCATCGATGAACACTCTCTTCGTCCTCTCCAACCCACCCTGCTCGCCATGCTTTCTCTTAGCCGTCGCTACGAATACGACTCCCTCCGCGAAATTCTCGGCACGATGGATTCCCTTCCCGCCCTCGCCTGGATTTCGGAACAAATCCGCTCCCCACTCGAGCCTGCCGACCTCCTCCTCGCCGCCGCGCTCTGGGCAGGTCCTGCCGATCGTCTCGCCCAACTCCCCCTGCCTGCCGTTCAACCTTGGGCCAATCTAACTACCGCAATCGCCTCGGGTCGTGGTTCCGTCGAACTCCTCGTCCAACGCCACGTCCCAGTCATCCGCAACTCCGCCCCCATTCCCCTGCGATGGACTTCCCACCTCCTCCGCTTCGAAAAACCACTCCTCCTTCTCCGAATCGTACTTCTTCTCCTCGGTTCCTGGTTTCTCGTTGACGCCATCTGGCGACTCCTCCCCGGCCTTTCTCCCACCGCTCCCGGCCCTTGGCGACCCACCCCCCGTGTGGCTCAAGCCGCCCTCCTGGCTCTGCTCTTGGGAACCATGCTGGAGCCCGCACTCCTTCATCCACGCCCCTTCCCTAAATACCGATTGAGTCTCGCCGATCCCGCCAAAACCGCTAAGCTGGCCCTTCGAAAAAACAGCGCCATGGATTCCACCAATCTCATCACCCTCGCCATCTTTCTCGGCCTCCAAATCATCGTTTATCGGATCTGCCTGCGCCGCATCCAGCAGATCGAAACCGGCCCGGGCGACTCCAATCTCAAACTCCGTCTTCTGGAAAATGAAGACAATCTTTTCGATGCCGGCCTTTACGTCGGAATCGGCGGAACCGCCACAGCCCTCGTCCTTCAGGTCGTCGGCGTCATTCAACCCAGCCTGCTCGCCGCCTACGCCTCCAACCTGTTCGGTATCGCTTGTGTCGCCGTCGTGAAAATCTTCCATGTCCGTGCCCTCAAATACCGCCTCCTCCTTCCCCCCCAACAGCCCTAACCGCCCCAACCTGCGAGGCCCCGCCCGCCACCGCTTCCTCCGTGAATAAAACCCTCCTCCTGATTCTCTGCGACTTTCTTTTGCTCAACCTCCTCGCCCTCACCCGCTGGGATAAAAACGAAATCCCATCCCAGACTCCAATCGTCGCCAACCAACCCGCCTCCGCCCAACAGGATGTTGTCGCTGCCCTGCGCCTCACCTTGGAGGAGGAACGCACCAACCGTGAAAAATTGGCCCACGACCTCACTACCACCCAAAATGAATCCCGCTCCCGCGCCACCGTGCTCGATCAGGCCCGAGCCCGTACCACCGAACTCTCGGAACGCCTCCAAAAGACGGAACAGGAATCCATCCGCATTGCCCAGCAGGCCGGAGTGGAATCAGAACGCACCCGCGCCGCCCTCGAGGCCGCTCGGGCGGAAGCCACCGCCCTCCGACAAGCCGAAGATAAGCTAAAAACGGAAAGCGATTCCCTACGTTCCCAACTCACATCCGCCAACATCTCCGCCCGTACCTCCGAGGAACGCTCCCGCCTCACCGAAGCCAACCTGCGGACCGCCGAGGAGGAAAAGAAAAAACTCCTCGAACAAAACCAATCTCTCTCTCAAGGGGTGACCCGTCTGGCGGAAAAGTCCGGCGAGATTTCCAAGGAGATCCGCGAATATCGTCCGGTCGCCCCAAACTCCCTCTACTCCGACTATTTGACTCGGCGGGCCACCATCCTGCTCATCGCCGAGCGCCCCTCCGCCCAAGGATCCGGATCGCGCCGCCGCGAAACAAAATCCATTCTTCTCACCGACGGCACCCGCACGGTCGCTCTCCTCCCTTTAGCCCAAACCCCCTTCACCCTCGGCGATGCCTTGGGCTCCTGGAGTTCACTCGCGGGAACCCTCACCCTCCCTCATCCCTCCAACTTCCCAAAACCTTTGTCCTCTCTCTATGCCTTGAAACAGGGGGATCCCCGTCTCTTGCTCGCTCCCGTCGAGCTGGCCGAAACGGAACGCACTTCCACCTCCGCCTACCGGATCGCCGCCGATCCATTCCGATTTCCAAAAACCCTTCTCATCAGCCCCAACGGGGAAGCCTATGGTGAGTGCACATTCCGCCTTTCCCCCAACCTGCCCGGCTATCTCGAAATGGATTCCCGCTTCCTCAACCGCCTTCAGGGCGAATATGCCCCCACTTCCGGCGATCTTGTGCTCACACTCGGAGGCGAATTCCTCGGCATCATGATCAACGACCACTCCTGCGCCCTCGTCACCTCCCTCGAACTCGGTCTGCCTCTGCCTCTGGATGCCAAGGGTGCCGATCGCTCTGTCGGAGAAACCCTCTCCTCCCTGAAACGCGCCACCGCCTCCCTCGATTCCCAGCTCCGCTAATGCCCCGAATATCTTACTTCCCCCCCTTCTCTTCCTCCCTAGATTGCAAAACAACTGATGAAAGACCAAACCCTCACATTCGATAGCGCCCACTCCCTTTCCGAACTCTACGCCGCCGACGAATCCCTGCTCCGGGAAACCGAAACCTCCCTCGGCGTAAAACTCACCGCCAGGGACGCCCTCCTCAAGATCGACGGACCTGATGAAGGTGTGATTTTAGCCCAGGAACTTTTTCGCCAACTCCATCTCGCACACCAACACGGCCTCCGCGTACGACGCCACGAGTTTCTTTACGCCCTCCGGGCCGTCCAACGGGGTGAAGGAAAAGATCTGGAAGGCATCTGGTCCTGCCGCATCCAAGTCTCCGCAAAAAAACC
>CAIVGD010000323.1 GCA_903905395.1 uncultured Verrucomicrobiota bacterium | reverse complement strand
CCGAGGGCCCCCAGGCCCAGACCAAGTTCGTCCTGCGTAAGGCTTTGGAGGTCGGCGCCAAACCAATCGTCGTCCTAAATAAAATCGATCGGGAAAATGCCGATCCCAAAAAAGTCCTCGATCAAGTCTTCGAGCTCTTCCTAGAACTCAACGCCACCGACGCCCAACTCGACTTTCCCGCCGTTTACGCCTCCGCCAAGGAAGGCTATTCCACCCTCAAGTGGGAAGGGAAAGTCACCCCCGAGATAAAAGCCGCCGGTATGACCGCTCTCTTTGAGACCATTCTTACCACGGTTCCTCCACCTCAAGCCGACCCTGATTCCCCCTTCGCCCTGCTCGTGGCCAACCTCGACCACTCCGACTTCGTCGGGCGAATTTCCATCGGGCGGATCGCCTCTGGGACCATTAATATGGGCGACCCCGTGGCCTGCCTCAATCCGGAAGGAAAACCGGAAACCGGCCGCGTCACCCGTCTTTTCTCACACCGCGGATTGGAACGCATCGAAATCGAAAGCGCTTCCGCCGGCGATATCGTCGGCCTCGCAGGCTTAGCCACCCCGGAAATCAGCGCAACGATCGCGGATAAGCCCGACCGCGCCCCCCTGCCCTTCCTCGCCATCGATCCGCCGACAATTCATATGCAATTTCTCGTCAACGACTCCCCCCTCGCGGGTCGCGATGGCAAGTTCCTCACCGCCCGCCATCTCCGCGAGCGCTTGGAGAAGGAGACCCGCACCAACGTCAGCCTGCGCTTTATCGACGGCGGCAGTGCCGGCACATTTGACATTCGCGCCCGGGGCGAAATGCAGATCGCCATTCTTCTCGAACAGATGCGCCGCGAAGGATTCGAGGTTCTCGTTTCTCGTCCAGAAGTAATCTTCCACGAGGCCAAGGACGGCTCCGTCCTCGAACCGATCGAAACTCTGTACGCCGAAATCCCCACCTTCGCTCTCGGTGATATCATGGGCAACCTCGCCGGTCGCAAAGCCGACATCGAGGACATGAAGCCACACCGCGACAACACCTCCATCATCGCCGCGATTCCCACCCGTGGCCTAATTGGTTTTGAAACCGATCTACAGAACCTGACCAAGGGTCTGGGCATCATCTCCCACCTTTTTCGCGAGTACGGAGCTTTCCGCGGAGAAATCCCGGCTCGGATCAACGGCGTGCTCGTCGCACTCGAAGCCGGTACCTCGATGGCCTACTCCCTCGATAATTTACAGGAGCGCGGCACTCTCTTCGTCGGACCTCAGGAAGATATTTACGCCGGTATGATCGTTGGCGAAAACACCCGCCCCGCCGACATGGTCGTCAATCCCTGCAAAGCTAAAAATCTCACCAACATGCGTTCCCAGGGCGATGGCAAGGGCATCACACTCAGCCCTCCCCTCAAACACAGTCTGGAACGGGGACTGGAATATCTTTCCGAGGACGAATATCTGGAAGTCACCCCAAAAACCCTCCGCTTCCGCAAAAAGATTCTCGACCACAACAAGCGCAAACGCTCGGAATAAAACCACTTCACTCAAAGCCCCTCACCTTCTCACATTCTGCAGAATGTCGGAATGTCAGAATGAACCATCCCACATTCTTGGGAATGTGGGAGGATTAGGCGGACAACTTACACTTTCAGAAGTTCTCACGCAGGTAGGGACGTAAACTAGCCTCAATCTTTCCCGCCTCATAACTTCCACACTCAAAACCGAAAACAATTGTGGGGCTGGTCCCGCAGTCGCGGGACCCGCCATCAGCCTTCAGTTCTGACGGCGCCCACTAACGGGCGCCCTACATTTGTTTTCTAATTTGAGCCTGCCAGCTAGGCCGCCTCGGAGAGGCCGCCGCTACCTAGGCCCTCAAACTTCAAAATCTCCTTTCCCAATCCAAAATCGAGAATCCAAAATCATCCAGCGGCGTCCGCCGCGTTTGATCCCAAACTAAACCCAACCCAGCTTCATCTTCCCCACTTCGCTGATCATCGACTGGGTCCACGCTGGTTCCCACACCAACTCCACCTCCGCCTCCTTGACTCCCGGCACCGTCATCACCTTGCCCCTGACATCCGCTTGGATCGTCGGACCCATGCCACATCCGGGCGCCGTCAGCGTCATCTTTACCTCCACTCTGGAACCGCCCGTTGGCAGAGGCTTGAGCTCCAT
>CAIVGD010000322.1 GCA_903905395.1 uncultured Verrucomicrobiota bacterium | reverse complement strand
TAATTTTGAATTTTTAATTGGGGGAGATGAGAGCGGAGGACTGTCAGCGATGTAGGGCGCCCATGCGTGGGCGCCGTCTGAATTGAATCCAGATGGCGGGTCCCGCGCGACTGTGGGATTACGAAGGGCTACTCG
Organism: uncultured Verrucomicrobiota bacterium; assembly: GCA_903905395.1. Taxonomy (GTDB): domain Bacteria; phylum Verrucomicrobiota; class Verrucomicrobiia; order Methylacidiphilales; family Verrucolacustridaceae; genus Verrucolacustris. Next base: position 7,394 of record CAIVGD010000322.1, on the reverse strand, counting down.
CGGAGGGAGTTGAAGAGTGAGGGGAGAGTTTGCGAAGAATACTGCGGGCGAGGTGTTCGTTGATTTCGTTGTGCCGAGGGACGGGTTGGCAGAGTTTGGTCTGCGGTTGCTGGTACCAGTCGTGTTTGCCGCCGTGCCGGATTAAAACCGCGCCCGCCTGATCGAGTTTTTGGATTAGATCGCGCCGTTTCAAGCGGCCACCAGTTGGGCGTGGTGCCGGACACATGGGATGGCCCCGCTCAGGAGATCGCGCTGGAGATCGAGCAGGTGGGCTTTGAGATCCGGGAGCGACTCTCCCTGGGTCACGTAATCGGGGAACTCGTCGAGATGGCCCAGCCAATCTTTTCCGTCCTGCCAGTAGGTGAAGCCGATTTCGGGCATGGGGAAATGTATGCCATCGGCAGTGGGAATTCAAGGAGGGAGGAAGGGCGGCGACGGAGGACCGACAGGTGATTTTTGATTATTGATTTTGGATTGAGAAAGGGAATTTTGAAGTTGGAAGTTTAGGTAGTGGCGGGACGGCTAGTGCGGGATGGCAATGCGGATATTAATTCAAAATGGTGGGTCAATAAGTCTGCTTTGACGCTTGTCCGATGCGTTTATCTTCAGCACTTTATCTTCTCAATGATTCTTCGCTACTCCCGCCCCCAGATGACTTCCCTTTGGTCCGAGGAAGCCAAACTCTCCCGCTGGATGGAAATCGAAATTCTCGCCTGCGAAGCGATGGCCACTCGCCGGATCATTCCCCGCAAAGACGCCCGCACGATCCGTCGCCGGGCCAAGTTCGATATTAGGCAAGTGCATCGGAACGAAGCCCGAACCCGCCACGACGTTCTCGCCTTCCTCGAGGATGTCGCTTCCCATGTTGGACCGGCCGGACGCTGGATCCATCAAGGACTCACTTCCTCGGACATTCTCGATACGACGCTGGCCTGGCAGTTGAGGGATGCGGCCGATCTCCTGATCGAAGGAGTCCGCAAGGTGAAGGCAGCCGCGGCGATGCGGGCTCGTAAACATCGCGGAATGCTGACGATCGGAAGGACACACGGCATTCACGCTGAACCGACCAGCCACGGGATCCGGATGGCTCTTTTGCACGATGAGTTTCGGCGTGCGGAGGAAAGGCTGATAGCGGCGCGGGACGAAATCGCGGTGGGCAAACTTTCCGGAGCGGTTGGCACCTATGCCCACCTCGATCCGTCGGTCGAAGCCCTCGTTTGTAAAAAGCTAAAGCTGAAACCCGGGGCCGCCACGCAGGTGGTTCCGAGGGATCGGCACGCCGCATTTGCCCTCGCCCTCTCCCTCGTCGCGGCCAGTGCGGAACGATGGGCCACGGAGTTTCGTCATCTGCAAAGGACCGAGGTGGGGGAAGTGGAGGAGCCTTTCGCCAAAGGCCAAAAGGGGAGCAGTGCGATGCCGCACAAAAGGAATCCTGTGAATGCGGAGAGAATTTGTGGTCTGGCCCGGATCGTGCGCGGGCATGCGATCGCGGCTTTGGAAAATGTGGCCCTTTGGCATGAACGGGATATTTCCCACAGTTCGGCCGAGCGGATTCTCTTTCCGGACGCCACCATTCTCCTGGATTTTATCCTGGCCGATCTCGAGGCACTGGTTCGCGGCCACAAAGCGGACGGGAAACGCATGCTGGCCAATTTCAGCGCTTCGCGTGGGCTTTGGGCTTCGCAAGGAGCTCTCCTCGCTTTGACGCGGGCTGGGTTGGAGCGGCGCAAGGCGTACGAGGCGGTGCAAAAGCATGCGATGGCCACATGGTTGGAAGGTGGGAAAGATTTCACATCGCGGTTGGAAGCGGATCCGGAGTTGGGCAAAAAAATCGGACGGAAGGGATTGCGAGAAGCCTGTGATGCCATGCGCCATTTGCGGCACGAAAAATTGATCCACCGTAGGTGCGGGCTGTGAGCAAGGCGGCTGGCTATAAAGCGACGGTGACGGTGACGCTCAAACCTTCCATTCTCGACCCGCAAGGGGAGGCCATCGGACATGCCTTGCAAAACATGGGGGTCAAAGGGATAAAATCGGTTCGGATCGGCAAACACATAGAGCTGGAGATTGAGGGTGGGGAGGAGAAGGTTCTGCGGGCCAAGTTGGAGGAAATTTCCAAAGAACTGCTGAGCAATCCCGTGATGGAAAACTTTCATTTGGATCTGCAGGCTGGCGGATGAGGTTCGCCGTCGTCCAATTTCCAGGATCCAACTGCGATCAGGACTGCGTCCATGCCCTGCAGATTCTGGGGCAGGAGGCGCGCTTGGTCTGGCATCAGGAAACAAAAATTAATCCCGAAGAGGCGGTGATCCTGCCTGGCGGATTTTCCTATGGGGACTACCTGCGGTGCGGGGCGATCGCCCGATTTTCCCCGATCATGGCGGCGGTGAAGGTGGCGGCGGAGCGGGGTCAGGTGGTGGTGGGCATTTGCAACGGCTTTCAGATTTTGTGTGAGGCGGGATTGTTGCCTGGAGCGTTGACCCGGAACGAGGGTCTGCATTTCCGTTGCGAGACAGCTCCCATCAGGGTGGAAACGCCCACGACACGTTTTACGTCGGCGTATGTCACCGGACAGATTCTGCAAATCCCGATTGCGCACGGCGAGGGTTGCTACCGGGCCAGCCCCGACGTCCTTCAGGAATTGGAAGCCCGGCAGAGGATTCTGTTCCGATACTGCAATCCCGAAGGGGAGGTGGTAGCGGAGGCGAATCCCAATGGGTCGAGTCACGCGATTGCAGGAATCTGCAACGCCCGTGGGAATGTTTTGGGCATGATGCCGCATCCGGAACGTTGTTGTGAACCGGAGATGGGAGGCGTCGACGGGAGGGGAATCCTGCTGGGTGCTGCGGGAGTGGGGAGATCGTTGTGAAAGCCAAGGAGTTCGCCCTCACGCTGGGGCTCAGCGCTGGAGAGTATGACCAGATAGAGAAAGGGATGGGGCGTGAACCCAACGAAAACGAAATTGGAATGTTCTCGGTGATGTGGAGTGAACACTGCTCTTATAAGAATACTCGGCGGGAGTTGCGGAAATTTCCGACGACGGGCCCGGCCGTTCTGGTGAAAGCAGGAGAGGAAAATGCGGGAGTCGTGGATGCGGGGGATGGGTTGGCCTTGGCCTACAAGATCGAGTCGCACAATCATCCGAGCGCGGTCGAGCCGTTTCAGGGGGCCGCGACGGGAGTGGGCGGGATATTGAGGGACATTTTCACGATGGGGGCCAGGCCGGTGGCTTTTATGGATTCCCTGCGGTTTGGAAGACCTGAAGCCAAGGGAGACGATGGGAAGCGGACGCGTTCGTTAATCAAAGGGGTGGTTTCTGGGATTTCTCATTATGGCAATTGCGTGGGAGTGCCGACGATTGGTGGGGAGTTGGTTTTTGATCAGGCATACGATGGGAATCCGTTGGTGAATGTTTTTTGTCTGGGAACTTTGCGGCATGACCAGATTCGCAGGGGTGCGGCAAAGGGGGTTGGTAATCCGGTTTTTTACGTGGGAGCAAAAACCGGGAGGGACGGGTTGGCGGGGGCGGCCTTTGCCTCGAGGGATTTGACGGAGGAGAGTAAGGCGGACCGGCCGGCGGTGCAGGTGGGGGATCCGTTTGTGGGGAAACTTCTTTTTGAGGCGTGTCTGGAATTGTATGCACGGCCGGATCTCGTCGTGGGAGTGCAGGACATGGGGGCGGCGGGTTTGACCTGTTCGACCTGCGAGACGGCGAGTCGGGGCGGATCGGGGATTGAGATCGAGTTGGATTTGGTTCCGCAGAGGGAGACGGGGATGACGCCGTACGAGATTTTACTTTCCGAATCGCAGGAGCGGATGTTGATCATCGTGCACAAGGGGCGGGAAGCGGAGTTGAAGGAGATCTTTGCGCGTTGGGGATTGGATGCGGCGGAAATTGGAACCGTGACCGAAACGGGGAGGGTGGTGGTGAAGGAGGGGGGGAAGGTGGTGGCCGATGTTCCGGCGCGAATTCTGGCGGATGATGCGCCCGTGTATGAACGTGAGGCAAAGGTTCCGGCCAAATTGGCCGAGAGGCAAAAGTTGGATTTGAGAAAAATTCTGCCTGCCAAGCCCAAGGTGCGGGAGGATCTGCTGAAGTTGGCGACCTCTCCCGCGACGGGTTCACGTCGTTGGGTGTGGAATCAGTACGACCACATGGTGGGATTACGGACGGTGGTGCGACCGGGCGGGGATGCGGCGGTTTTGAGAGTGGAGAAGCCCGGCGGGGGCTGGGTGCATGTCGCGATGACGCTGGATGGGAATGGGCGTTGGTGCGCGCAGGATCCGCGGGAGGGGTCAAAAGCGCTGGTCGCGGAAGCTTGCCGAAACTTGGCGTGTGCGGGTGCGGTGCCGCTGGGGTTGACCGACAATCTGAATTACGGGAACCCGCACGACCCGGAGATTTTCTGGACTTTGCGGGAGGGGGTGGAGGGGATGGCCGAAGCGTGCCGATTTTTTGATCTGCCGGTTACGGGAGGGAATGTGAGCCTGTACAACCAGTCGCCTGCGGGGCCGATTCATCCGACGCCGGTGGTTGGTGTGGTGGGGAAAGTGGAGGAGGGAGTGCGGCTGGTTCCGGGGATTTTAGGAAAGGGGGGAGGAGTGGTGCTTTTATTGGGAACGCAGGAATCGGGTGGATTGGGGGCTTCGCTTTATCTGCAGGAGATCCACGGAGTGCTGGCGGGGAAGTTGGGAAAAGTGAATTTGAAAGCGGAAAAGGAGTTGCATCAACTGATGCGGAGCGTGCTCAAGCTGAAGGGAGTCCGAGCGGTGCATGATGTGGGTGAGGGGGGGATTCTCTGGGCTTTGGCGGAGATGACGTTTGGGGAGGAATCGGGCGGGGCGGAGGTGGAGATTCCCTGCGGATCAAACGAAAGACCGGAGGAAGCGCTTTTCGGAGAAGGGGCAGGCCGGATTCTTTTGGAAGTGGATGAGGAGGCGGTGACGGGGATTGAGGGGCTGGCAAAGGAAGCGGGGGTGGGGTGTTATCGGCTAGGGAAGACGGGTGGGGATATTTTTGTCATACGTTGCGGCGTCGTAAAAGAAAAGTGGGCCGGCAAAGAATTAAAGGATCTATTTCACAACTCCCTGCCGAAAGTTTTGGAATGATACACGTCTTTCGCGACCCCACCTTTCGATTCTGTGGGTACTTTCTGCGTGGAGCGGACCGCACGGTTGATCGAATAATCCGAGCGGCGCGTTCCGGCAAACAGAATATTTTGGAAGGGGCGGCACGGATGAAGCCGATCCACAAGCAGGTCTTCTCAAAGCTATTTCCTTTGGCTAGAAAGGATTCTTGAACACTCATTACCATCCGAAGCATGAGTGCGGAGTTTTCGGGGTCTATGGGCATCCCAATGCGGCGGAACTGACATACTACGGTCTTTATGCCCTACAGCATCGCGGGCAGGAGAGCGCGGGGATTGTCACAGCGAAAGACGACGGAAAACCTTTTCTAGCCAAGCGGGGCATGGGTTTGGTTGGTCAGGTTTTTAAGGAACAGGATCTGAAGGAGCTGGTGGGGACTCGGGCGATCGGGCATGTCCGTTATTCCACGACCGGGTCGAGCACGCTGAAGAATGCCCAACCCCTAATGGTGGAATCGAGCCGGGGCCAGATCGCCATCGCCCACAATGGCAATCTGGTAAATGCCAGTCGCCTGCGGGAGGAGCTCGAGGCGGACGGCTCCATTTTCCAGACGACGACCGACAGTGAAATCATTCTACATCTCATCTCGCGGCCGAATCCGGCAATTGCGGGAGGGTCCCTCGCTCAGGCTCTTTCCCGTGTGCATGGGGCCTACTCTCTGGTTTTGCTTGGGGAGAACGAGGTGATTGCAGCGCGGGATCCGTTTGGATTCCGTCCTTTGGTCATCGGAAAACTGGATGATGCGTTCATTTTCTCCAGCGAGACCTGTGCCTTGGATTTGGTTGGGGCGGAATTTGTGCGTGAGGTGGCGCCCGGGGAGGTGGTCGTGGCGGATGAGGGGGGCCTACGTTCCTTCAAACCGCACGCCGAAACTGCTCGCGAGGCTCTTTGTGTTTTTGAATTTGTTTATTTCGCTCGTCCGGACAGCCAGTTGGGGGGTCGCAATGTGAGCCATGCCCGCATTCGGATGGGGCGGGAGTTGGCCCGGGTACATCCCGTGGAGGCAGATATCGTCGTGCCAGTGCCCGATTCGGGAACCTACGCCGCGCTCGGCTACTCCGAGCAGACCGGAATTCCGCTGGATCAGGCTTTTGTCCGGAACCACTACATCGGACGGAGTTTTCTCCAGCCCACCCAACTGATCCGCGACTTCAATGTCCGCGTGAAGCTGAACCTCATCCGCTCTGCGGTGCAGGGCAAACGGGTGGTGGTGGTGGATGATTCCATCGTACGGGGAACGACGGCGCGGGCCCGCGTGACGAATCTGCGCGAAGCCGGGGCGAAGGAAGTACACATCCGTGTGAGTTGTCCGCCGCACCGTTTTTCCTGCCACTACGGGATTGATTTTCCAAACCCCAAGGATCTGCTGGCCAACCGGATGACCCGGCAGGAGATCACCACGTATCTGGGGGCGGATTCCCTGGGTTATCTGGATGTGGACGGAATGGTCCGGGCGTGCGGTCTTCCTGCGAAGAAGTTTTGTCTGGCCTGTTTCACCGGGGATTATCCCGTGCCTTTCACTCCTGAAGATGACAAAGAAGTCCTCGAACGGCGACGGGAGCGGACGGTTTCCCTGGTACCGGAGCAGGAAACCCGGCAGGGATTCCTGCTGTAGCGGCATGGCGCGCGACGCTTACGCACGAGCCGGGGTGGACATCACCTTGGGCAATCGGATGAAATCCGGGATCGGAGCCCTCGTCCGCTCCACTCGGCGGCCCGGAGTGATCGGAAACATCGGAGGATTCGGCGGATGCTTTGATGGAAAAATACGCGGCTATCGGCGCCCCATCCTCGTCGCGAGCATTGACGGAGTTGGAACCAAGTTGAAGGTGGCCCAACAGGTGGGCCGGCACCAGACCGTGGGGGAGGATCTGGTGAACCATTGCGTGAACGACATTGCGGCACTCGGGGCGGAGCCTCTTTTTTTCCTCGATTATATTGGAATGGGAAAACTTAACCCCAAAACGTTTCGCCAGATTTTGGCGGGTCTCGTCCGAGGTTGTCGAAAGGCGGGTTGCGCCCTGCTCGGCGGGGAGACGGCCCAGATGCCCGGCATTTATCAAGGACACGATTGCGATCTGGTGGGATCGATCGTGGGGGTGATGGAGAAAGGGAAGGCGACCGATGGGCGTTCGATCCGGGCGGGAGATGCGATTCTGGGGCTTCCGTCCAATGGACTGCAGACTAATGGCTACACCCTGGCCCGGAATATTCTATTTAAGAAAGCGAAGTTAAGAGTGAAGAGC
>CAIVGD010000321.1 GCA_903905395.1 uncultured Verrucomicrobiota bacterium | reverse complement strand
CATGATAACTTTTAAATCATTTCGTTTGCGCACAAGATTGGCGTTGTTGCTTGCGCCCGTTTTGCTGGTGGCTCTGGTCGCGGGCATTGTTGGTGGTCGACATGTTGAAGCCTATCTGGATCAGGAGGCAAGATACCTGTTCGGATTGAATTGCGCTGATATCCAGGACAAAATTGAAGATCGGCTCAAGGAGCATGCGCAGATTCTGTCCAGCGCTACGGCTTTTTTCGAGGTTTCGGATGACGTAACTCGCCAGAAATGGCAACGCTTTATCGCTTATCAGAAGTTTGATCAACACCTACCCGGCATCCAAGGTGTGGGCTTCGCATTGTTGATCCCCCGCGACAAGTTGGAGCAACACATCAAGGAAATTTGTGCGGAAGGCTTCCCGGAATACACAGTGCGACCCGCGGGCGAGCGGGCACTCTACTCCAGCATTATCTACCTCGAACCGTTTTCGGATCGGAATCTCCGCGCCTTCGGCTACGATATGCTGAGCGAACCGGTCCGACGGGTGGCGATGGAGCGGGCGCGGGATCTGAATGTGCCCACCCTATCGGGAAAGGTCCGACTCGTGCAGGAGACTGCACAAGATGTGCAAGCAGGTACGTTGATGTATATGCCAGTGTACCAGCACAGGATGCCCATTGAGACGGTTGACCAACGGCGTGCCGCCATACGTGGTTGGGTTTACAGCCCCTACCGGATGGGCGATCTTATGGCTGGTATTTTGGGTTTTGAGAAGATCAAACGGATTCACTTGACAGTTTTCGATGGCGAGACGACCAATCCCGATGCGCTGCTCTACGACAGTCAACCTGAACAGGGCAAACCAGTGGGGGCCGACACGGGCTTGAGATTACAACAGCTGGTGGTTGTCGCCAATCGCCCCTGGACCATATGTTTTACGTCGATGGAGAACCAGAATGCTGTCACAGGCTGGGTGGTGGTGTCTGGCGTGTCCATGCTCAGCATGTTGCTGGCAGGATTTATTTTTAATTTGTTCACCACCCGCATCACTGCCGAGTATATCGCCCGTAAATTGACTAAGGAACTGCGGGCGAGCGAGTATCGCTGGAAGTTTGCCGTCGAAGGCACTGGCGACGGGCTCTGGGATTGGGACGTGCCGACGGGGTCGGTGTTCTTTAGCGACCGTTGGAAGCAAATGCTAAACCTCACGGATACTGAGGCCGGCAATAGTATTGATGATTGGAGAAAATGCGTTCACCCCGAGGATTTGCCGTCGACGATGATCGCCGTCCAAGCGCACGTCGACGGCCAGACCACCACCTATGCCAACGAGCATCGCGTCCGTTGCAAGGATGGTCATTGGAAATGGATCCTCGACCGCGGTCTGGTGGTCAGCCGCGATGTCGACGGCAAACCCTTGCGCATGATTGGCACACACACGGACATAACCGAGCGCAAGCGGAACGAGATGGAGAAAAACAGACTCGAATTCGAACTCCGGCAGGCCCAGAAAATGGAAGCGGTGGGACGCTTGGCGGGTGGCGTGGCGCACGACTTCAACAATCTACTTATGGGCATCATGGGGTATGCAGACTTATGCCGTGATGCGGTCGAACCCAACCATCCGATCCGGGAGTATCTCGACGAAATAGTGAGCAGTGTTCAGCGGTCGGCCGAAATCACCCGGCAACTTCTGGCCTTCGCCCGCAAGCAGACCATCGCGCCGAAAATTCTGGATCTCAACGACGCAGTTTCCGGCATGCTCAAGCTGTTGCGACGATTGATCGGTGAGGATATAGAGCTGACATGGCGTCCTGGAGCGGACCTGCGGCCAATCAAGATCGATCCATCGCAGATTGACCAAATCCTCGCCAATCTGTGCGTCAACGCACGGGATGCCATAACCGGTGTTGGCGAGATTACTCTGGAAACCGGAAACAGCATCATTGACTCCGAGTACTGTACTAGACACATGGACGCCATTCCCGGCGAGTACGTGTTTCTGGCGGTCAGCGACAATGGGTGTGGTATGAGCAAGGATACGCTGGCGCAGGTGTTCGAGCCGTTTTTCACCACCAAGGGCCTTGCCAAAGGCACTGGACTGGGGTTGGCCACGGTGTACGGCATCGTGAAGCAAAACAACGGATTCATCTATGCCTATAGCGAGTCGCACAAGGGAACGACGTTCAAGATCTTCCTGCCCCAGATTGCGGCGGAGGCCGACGCACCCGTCACCAGCAAGGCGGAAGCGCCCAGAGGGCAGGGAGAGGCCGTCCTGTTGGTGGAGGATGAGAAATCGCTGCGCGTGACTTGCGGCCTGTTTCTGAAAGCCCTTGGCTACAAAGTCCTGGTGGCAGAGACACCGGAGGAAGCCCTGAAGATGGTGAGCCAGTATTCGGACGATATCCATGTATTGCTGACAGACGTGGTCATGCCGGGGATGGATGGGCGACAACTGGCGACACGCGTCATCGCAGTCAAACCCAGCGTCAAGGTGTTGTTCATGTCCGGTTATACGGCTGACGTGATTGCCAAGCGCGGCGTGCTGGACGAGGGAGTGCATTTTCTGGCAAAGCCGTTCACGCGTGGCGACCTCGCCCGCAAGTTGCACGATGTGTTGGAGAAGTAGGGGAAGACCGCCGGATGATTTTTGATTTTAGATTTTTTCCCGCGGTCGCGGGACGCAGACGCGGGCGCGGAGGACCGCGGGGCGGCGGACGCCTGGAGAAGATAGGAGATGGAAGATGGGGAGCGGCGCAGGCAGTTAAAGTTTAAGCCTGATGGCGGGCAAGGGCGACCGTTCGTGGTCGCCGTCGGATCACATTTTGAGGCGCCCACGCATGGATGCCTCACAATTGCTGTCGGGTTTGAAGGTGCGAAAGTGCGAAGGAGGGTTGCATGCGAAGAGTGGATCGGGCATGGTTTTGCGATGTCACTTCATCGTAGTTTAAGATCGGGTGGGGCAACTGCGGCCAAGCGGAATGTATTAAAGCGTTTCGAACGGGTGACTCTTTTGAAAAAACGCGGCCAGTGGAAGGCGGGCATGAAGTCCACGGGACTGCCCAAAACCAAGCCAGACTAATGGTCTCTGATCCCGTCCCCTTCGGGGAGGGGACTCCTCGCAAATCCTTGTTTCCCACAGCCAGGGGTGTGTTTCGTGCTCCTGCACGACCGACCCGCGAAGACGAGGGGATGCGGCTGAACCGGTATCTGGCGGCGGCAGGTCTGGGTTCGCGCCGCGGTTGCGAAGAGCTGATTACCGCCCGGCGGGTGCGGATTAATAAACGGCAGGCGGAAAGTCCGGGCGAGCGGGTGCCCGCCGATGCCAACGTGACGGTGGATGGGAGGGAAGTGAGGGTTGCGCAGAGCGTGGTGATCGCACTGAACAAGCCGCGGGGGGTGGTGTGCACGGCGACGGCACAGGACAGACGGCCGATCATTGTGAATCTTATGCCACGGACGTTTGGGAGGTTGTTTACGGTGGGAAGATTGGACGCGGAAAGCGAAGGGCTGATTTTGCTGACGAATCAGGGGGATCTGGCCCAACGATTGGCGCATCCGCGCAACAAGGTGGAGAAGGAGTACCGAGTAACGCTGGATCGTTCACCCGACGAGGAAGTTTTGCGGCGGTTGGAGAAAGGGGTGAAGCTCGAGGAGGGGATGGCACGGGCGGAGCGGATCCAGTTTCTCGGCAGGCGGGAAGTACGGATGGTTTTACGGCAGGGAATGAAGCGACAGATCCGATTGATGTTCCGCTGTCTAGGTTTTACTGTGGAGAAGTTGAAACGGGTACGCATCGGCGGTTTAGAGCTGGGTCATCTCCCTCCAGGGGCATGGAAGGTGTTGTCGGCCCATGATGCCCGTAAGCTGGAGGTGGAGTCATGAGAGGATCCGGCAAGGGCAGGTTTCACGGCGAGCCAGACCCCGTGGCGGCACGATTCAGTAGGTCGGTGCACTTTGATCGGCGGTTGGCGCGGCACGATTTGGAGGGAAGTCGGGCCCACGCGACGATGTTGGTGAAGGTGGGGGTGTTGACGCGGAAAGAAGCGGCGGCCATTCGGCGGGGACTGGATCGGATCGAACAGGAGATTTTAAAAGGAAAAT
>CAIVGD010000320.1 GCA_903905395.1 uncultured Verrucomicrobiota bacterium | reverse complement strand
GGGTGAAAGAGATTAGTCCCGCGACTGCGGGACCCGCCCAACAGTTGTTTTCGGTTTTGGAGTTGGAAGTGTGGCTACGTACGCACCTCGGTCTCCGACAACACGGCGTGACGGGTTGTACTTCCCATGTGTACATTGGTGGTGATCGAATCGGCGCTGTGAAAAACGTAGATCCACCATCCATAGAGACTCCGGCAAAGAGGCTGGATTTTTTCGAGCGTTACCTCACGGTGTGGGTTTTTGGGTGTATGTTTCTCGGTCTCGTGATCGGGAAACTTTTTTCGGATTGGACCCGGCGCATCGGCGAACTCGAATTTGGGGAAGGCTCCCACGTCAACATCCCGATTGCCGTGCTGATCTGGCTGATGATTTATCCGATGATGCTCAAGATTGACTTCGGCGGTATCCGGGGCGTCTTCGCAAAACCGAAAGGTCTCTTCATCACTCTTTTTGTCAATTGGCTGGTCAAGCCGTTCAGCATGGCGTTGCTCGGCTGGCTTTTTATCACGAGGTTGTTCGGCGACGAGTTTGGATGGATCGAGCCAGAGACGGCGAAAAACTATGTGGCCGGGCTCATCATTCTCGCGGCGGCCCCTTGTACGGCGATGGTGTTTGTTTGGAGTTATCTCACCGACGGGGATGGTCCTTACACGCTGGCGCAGGTTGCCATCAACGATCTGATCATGGTCTTCGCCTTTGCCCCGATCGTCATGCTGTTGGTCGGCGTGACTGGCGTCCATATCCCCGGCGCGGTGCTGTTCACTTCGGTTCTTGTTTTCATCGTCATCCCGCTCGCCGCGGGCTGGATCAGCCGCACTTTTCTGATCAAAGCGAAGGGTGCGGACTGGTTCAACGGACAATTTCTGCCGAGGTTCCGGCCGGTGACGATCGCGGCACTACTCGCTACTCTCACTCTGATTTTTGCGTTTCAAGCCGAAAACATCGTGATTCATTGGACGGCGGTGCTTTTGCTCGCAGTGCCTATTCTTCTCCAGGTTTATTTCAACTCCGGACTGACCTACGGCCTCATGCGCCTGATGAAAGTGCGGCATGACGTCGCTACCCCTGGCGCACTGATTGGGGCCAGCAACTTTTTTGAACTAGCGGTGGCCGTGGCGATCACTCTTTTTGGGCCGACTTCACCGGCGGCTCTGGCCACTGTCGTGGGGGTTTTGGTGGAGGTGCCGGTCATGCTCACCGTCTGCCAAGCATGCGTACGAACCCGTGGGTGGTATCGGAAAGCTCTGGCCACGGAGTAGGTTTTCGCTTGCCGTCAGTCCTTATTTTTCAAGCGATGTGGTGGGATGGCGTTCCGCGTTGAATGGATCAGAGGGGAAGGATGTTTATCTATTGAAGTCTGACCCAGCTAGGACTGGGGGGGGGAGAAGAGAGGGCGAGTATTTAGGCGGACTCCATCGGTTTATGGGTTAAGCTCTTTTCCATGAAGACGCGGAGGCCAAAGAAACGGAAAAACCGTTTTTCCGCTACGAAGTCCCGAAAGAGTGGCGAAGGGAGTACGCCCGGCAGGAAGTCTGGGTCGCCCGCGAGGCGGAAGGTGATCCGGCGGCCCGTGAAATCCACAATCCGTCCTACCCGCCGACCGGAAAATGGGGAAGGGGTTGGAAGCCTCACTCCCAGTCGGCCATCCTTGCCTCAGAGGATCGCCTTTCTCGGCGATTATCTGCCGAGGCTATGCGGGATCGCGACTTTTACGTATGACCTGTGTGAGGCGGTGGCCATGGAGGTTCCGGGCTCAGATTGTTATGTGGGAGCGGTCAATGATCGGGCGGAGGGCTATGCTTACCCACCGCGCGTCCGGTTCGAGATGGCGGAAAAAAATCTGGATTCGTACCGGCGGGCGGCGGACTTTCTCAACTTTAGCAACGCGGACGTTCTCAGTGTGCAGCACGAGTTTGGCATCTACGGGGGGTCGGCAGGCAGTCATCTCCTGGCGCTTCTCAAGGAGGTGCGGATGCCGGTGGTGACCACACTGCACACGATTCTGCGCGAGCCGAGCGGGGCGCAACGCGAGGTGATGGAGGAGTTGGTGAGCCGGAGCGATCGTCTGGTGGTGATGGCGCGCAAGGGAGCGGAAATTCTCACGCAAACCTACGGTGTGCCCGAGGCGAAGGTGGACATCATCCCCCACGGGATACCAGATCTGGCGTTCGTCGAATCCAGTTTTTTTAAAGCGCATTTAGGCGTGGAAGGGAGGAGGGTGCTCTTCACATTTGGCCTGATCGGCCCGGGCAAGGGAATCGAGCATGTGATCGAAGCGTTGCCGGAGATCGTGCGACAGCATCCGGAGGTGGTCTATCTCGTGCTGGGCGTTACCCACCCGCATCTCCTCGCGCAGGAAGGGGAGAGTTACCGGATGAGTCTGGAGCGGCTGGCCGAGGAACGAGGAGTGAAGGAACACATTATTTTTTACAACCGATTCCTGTCGTTGGAGGAGTTGAAAGAATTTATTGGCGCGACGGATATTTATCTCACGCCCTATTTGGAGGAGACCCAAATCACTTCCGGCACGCTGGCGTATGTCTTTGGTGCGGGGAAGGCCGTGGTGTCCACGCCGTACTGGCATGCGCAGGAACTGCTGGCGGAGGGGCGGGGCGTGCTCGTGCCTTTCCGCAATCCTGAAGCTATCTCGAAAAGCGTCTGTGGCCTGCTGGATGATCCGGTGCATCTGGAAAAAATTGGGAGGGAAGCCTATGCGTTGGGTCGCGAGATGATCTGGCCGGCGGTGGGACGACGTTATCTTGAATCGTTTCAACGCGCCCGGGCGGATCGGAAGGCCAATCCGCGGGCGGCGTTTGCACGGTGGACGCTCGACAGCCGCCCGTATGAATTGCCTCCGCGGCGTCTGGATCATCTCGTGGGCATGAGCGATGGCACGGGGATCTTCCAACACGCCATTTTCACGGTACCGAATTTTCACGAAGGGTACTGCACGGATGATAACGCGAGGGCTTTCATTCTCTGCAACATGCTGGGGGAACTCGGCGAGGCACCGCCGGAGGATAATTTTTGCAAACTGGCCACCCACTACCTCGCCTTTTTGGGCGCAGCTTTCGATTACGAGCGAGGGCGTTTCCGCAATTTTATGAGCCACGGACGGCAATGGTTGGAGGAGGCCGGGAGCGAGGATAGTCATGCCCGGGCTCTCTGGGCCGCCGGCACTGGCGCCGGTCGCTCGCGCAATGAGGGGCACCGTCGGCTGGCGGCGCAACTCTTCGAGCGGGGATTGTCGGTCGTAGAGAGTTTTTCTTCCCCGCGGGCGTGGAGTTTTGCGCTGCTGGGCATCCACGAGTATCTGCGGCACTTCCCCGGGGATGCGCGCACGAGTGCGATCCGCGAGGCGTTAACCGGGAAGCTGATCCAGTTGTGGCACGGCTGTGCCACGGAGAAATGGCCGTGGTTTGAACCGAGCGTCACATATGAAAACGCCCGCCTCTGTCAGGCACTTCTCCTGAGCGGCCAGTGGATGCCGAACGGAGAGGCATTGACCATAGGCCTCCAGTCCCTGCGCTGGCTGGCGTCGATTCAGAAAACGCAGGCCGGATGTTTCCGACCCATCGGCTGTGATGGTTTCTACCATCGGGATGGCGCCCGGGCGGACTTCGACCAGCAACCGGTGGAGGCACAGGCGATGGTATCTGCGTGCCACGAGGCTTTTCGCGCGACTCGAGACCCAACGTGGTCGCGTGAGGCGAGGCGTGCCTTCGAATGGTTCCTAGGCCGGAACGATCTCGGCCGGCCGCTATACGACTCCGCCACCGGCGGTTGCAGTGATGGTTTGCATGTGGATCGCGTGAGTGAAAACCAGGGAGCGGAGTCCTCGCTGGCCTTCCACCTTTCTCTGGCGGAAATGAACTACGCGGAACATCTGATCACCCATCCGCCGAAATCCTGCTGATGAGTTCCGTCCATCTCTGTCGGCATGTGGTGACCGTGCTCCCGGAAAGTGCGCGGGTGATCCTCCGTTCTTGGATTCCGAATGACATTCAACGTATCACCACGATCATAGGTCGCGCACTCGCAATCACGGAAGAGGAAGTCGCCAGTCAACTGCAAGAGGTGTTGGTGGAGTTCGAGGCCAGACACAGGGATATCGGGAAGCTTCTGCGCGCAAATTACGAGAGGGTGCGAGCGTACGTCTTCACGCAGCATCCGCTTTCGGAGAAACGGCAATTACTCATCGGCGCACTTTTCTCGGGCGAATACGCGCTCGAATCCGCGGCTATCTTCAATCCCTCGATCGTGGCCCACCCCGACCAAAGTGGCGTAGCGGTCGGGGCTGTGCGTTTTATTATGAGCCTGCGGGCTACCGGGGAGGGACATATCTCCTCCATTGAATTCCGGTCCGGGATGATCACGCCGCAGGGGCAGATCACTCTCGATCCGATCTCCCGCTACGTGACGGCGCCGGAGATCGTGGCGAACCCCAGCTACAACAAAAAGCGGTTCATCATCAAGCTGGCCGAAATGGGGTTCAATGACCGGCACGCCGAGGCGGTTATGAAGTCACTGGCGGCGAATTTCACGCTCAGTGAACTTCAAAAGAGCCTGAACATCGTCCGCCAAGATACCAAGCCAGAGACGCATGATCTGCGGCGCACGCTGGAGTGCATCCAGTGGCTGGCAGACTCCAACTATGAGCTCCACTTTCCGGGGGGAATGGACATGAGTGAACGGATTATCTTTCCGGTCTCGCCCAATGAAACGAACGGGATTGAAGACGCCCGTTTTGTGCGTTTTGTGGAGGACGATGGGTTAGTCGTGTATTACGCCACCTACACGGCGTACAACGGACGGGCCATCCTGCCGCAGTTTATTGAGACGTCGGACTTCCTCAACTTTCGGATCCTCACCCTGAATGGATCCCCGGTGCAAAACAAAGGGATGGCACTCTTTCCGCGGCGCATCGCCGGACGTTACGCCATGCTATCCAGACATGATGACGAGAATCTCTTTATAATGTTTTCCGACAGCCCTTATTACTGGTCAGATCCGCAGCTCATTCTACGTCCAGCCGAGATGTGGGAATCCGTGAAGATTGGGAACTGCGGTTCGCCCATTGAAACCGAAGCCGGCTGGCTCGTCATCACTCACGGAGTGGGGCCGATGCGGAAGTATTGCATCGGGGCGGTGCTTTTGGATCTGGATGATCCGACCAAGGTAATCGGGCGCTTGCGAGAACCCTTGCTAGCTCCTGAGGGGAACGAACGGGAGGGCTACGTGCCCAACGTTGTTTATAGCTGTGGTTCTCTGCTTCATGGCCGCGAACTGATCCTGCCTTTCGCGGTAAGTGACCGGGCCTCGGTCATCGTCAGCATGTCGATTGATGAATTATTAGGGGCGCTGCGATCGAGCCAGAATGTGGGTGGGTGCTGGAGGTAGTCGCGGAGGACCGAAAGATGATGTTTGATGTTGGATTTTTAATTTTGGATTGAGGGAAGATGAGAGCGGGGAACTGTCAGCGATGTAGGGCGCCCGTTCGTGGGCGCCGTCTGGAACACATTTTGAGGCGGGCAGGCATGGCCCGCCCCACAATTGTTTTTGGTTTTTAAGTTGGAAGTTTAGGTAGCGACGGCATCTCCGAGGCCGCCTAGCTGGACGAACAAAATTGAAGATTCGCCGCAGGCTAGGGCACAGTTACGAAGGGTCAGGCTATGAAACCCCGAACGATCACAATTCTCTTCGGTGAGACAACGCGTGGCCGAGGGTGATGCTATCGACGAATTCGAGGCCAGAGCCGGCGGCCACGCCTGTGGCGAGGCGGGTGATCTTCAATCCCAGAGCGGATAGTTCCTTGGCCAGATAGATGGCGGTGGTTTCTCCTCGTGCATCGGTACCGAAACCGAGGATCACCTCCTTCGTCTGATTCTTTTTTGCTCGTTGGAGAAGGCTTGGAATTCTTAATTCATCAGGGCCGATACCGTCGAGCGGAGAGAGGAGTCCACCGAGGACGTGGTAACGACCGCGGAAAGAGGCGGAGCGTTCGAAGCTGAGCACATCGGGAGCGTGTTCGACCACGCAAAGGAGAGAGTCGTCACGGGAGCGGTCCCGGCAGATTTCACACAAGCCGTCTTCCGAAAAGAATCCGCATTCGGGGCAAGGGATGATCTGGGATCGAGCTTCGCGAACGGCGTGGGCCAGATCTTCGGATGCGCCGGGCGGGGCGGAGAGAAGGTGAAGGGCGAGGCGTTCGGCAGAGCGGGGGCCGACGCCGGGTAGTTTCCGGAGGGCGGCGACGAGGCGGAGGGCGGCGGGAGGATAATCAGCCATCCGGGGCGGGGCGGATCAGCCGGACTGATCGACGATACGAGCGTCGAAATCCTTGAGGGCGGCGCGAATGGCGGGGTCGCTAAGGTAAGTTTCCTTGGCGGAGGCGGATGCGGAGGCAGGGGCTTGGGTTGGGGTGGTTTTTGGCGCTG
>CAIVGD010000319.1 GCA_903905395.1 uncultured Verrucomicrobiota bacterium | reverse complement strand
GGGCTGTTCGACCGCATGAGCTACCTCGCGCTGGCCTATATGCGGCACGAACTGACCCCGGAAGGCCTCGCGCTCTACTCCCTCAACGTGGGGATAAGCGACCGTGCGGAGCCGTGCGAATCGCTCCGCTTCGCCGCCGCATGGTCCGACGGACCGCGCCCGCAGGAGACGCTTCTCACCTCACGCCAGATCCCCGCCTTCCGGTCCAGACGACGAATTGAAACCGAGCGCGAAGCGTGCGGCAGTATGGGTAGCCACCTCGAGTTCCGGAAAATGCGGCTCGCACCGGGCGAATCAATAGGATGGTGGAGCGCGGCCGACACATGGCTCGACCATTCCGCGTTGTCTGCGCTGCGGGCTACCCTGCCATCAGCCCGGGCCTCCGGGAAGGAACTGGAAAAAGGGCTCCGCAAGACACTCGGCGGCCTGCGGAGGATCATAGGCGAAGTGGACGGTTGGCAGGTTTCCGGCGACCCAGCCATCGCCCCGCACCACAGCGCGAACGCGCTTTTCAACGCCATGCGCGGCGGGCTGCCCGCTTCGGCAAACCTTGTCCCCGACGGGGACTTTTCCGTATTCCTCGCGCTACGCAACCCGAGGTTGATCTTGAAACACGGGCCCTGGCTCGATCGGCTATCTGCCGGAATGGAGGTGGGGGCGTTGCGGGCTTCCGCTGCAAAAACCGGGGATCCTGATCTCGAGCGCATCGCCGGAGAGTATCTTCCTTTGACATTCGGACGCCGGCACGGCGACCCGAGCCGCCCGTGGAACCGCTTCGCGATCCACGTCAAGAGCGCCGATGGGCAACCGTTGCTGAACTATCAGGGCAACTGGCGTGACATTTTTCAAAATTGGGAGGCTCTGGCCGTTTCGCATCCCGCGCACCTGCCGGCGATGGTTTCGACGTTTCTCAACGCATCCACCGCCGATGGCTTCAATCCCTACCGCATTGATCGGGCGGGGGTGGATTGGGAGGAACCCGATCCTGCCGACCCGTGGAGCAACATTGGCTACTGGGGCGACCACCAGATCGTTTACCTGAACCGTCTGCTTGATCTCCACGAAGGCTTCTTTCCGGGAGAGCTTTCTGCGGGACTAGACCGGGCGGTGTTTGTCTCGACCGACGTGCCTTTCCGCATCAGGCCGCTGGAAGAGCTTCTATCGGATCCGCGGAACTCGATCCGTTTCGACAAGGATTGCCAGCAGACGATTCTGGGGCGGGTTGCGACGGACGGCAATGACGCGAAGCTCCTGCGGGACGCATCGGGCGGGATCGCCCGGGCAACGCTTGCCGAAAAACTCCTGGTTCCGGTGCTGATCAAGCTCGCGAACCTCGTCCCGGGCGGTGGCGTCTGGATGAACACCCAGCGACCCGAGTGGAACGATGCCAACAACGCTCTCGCTGGCTGGGGGCTTTCCGTCGTGACGGCCGCACACCTCCACCGTCATCTTCTTTTCTTGGCTTCACTCTTCGCCGGGATGTCCGAAAGAACCCTCTCTGCGCGAACCGCTCTCTTTTTGCGAGCCATGACGCCGCTTTGCGAAAATGCAGTTAGATCGGCTGCGCATGATGCCAAGGAGCGCTTCCGGTTTTTGATAGCTGCCGGAAAGGCGGCGGAGACTCATCGCGAGGCGGTTTATTCGGGTACAGGCGGCGAGAGTCAACTCATGCCTTCGTCGGAAATCCGCTCGTTTCTGAACACCGGGCTCGGGCTGGTTCGGAGCACATTGCACGCCTCCCGTCTCGATAACGGACTTTTCCACAGCTACAACCTCCTTCAAACCGGCGATGGAGAAGCGCACGTGACCCACCTCGACCTCATGCTGGAGGGACAGGTTGCCGTTCTCGGTTCATCGTTCCTCGGGGCAAGGGAGGCCCTGCGGCTTACAGAAGCTCTTCGTGCGAGCCCCCTCTACCGCCAGGACCAAAAAAGCTACCTCCTTTACCCGAACCGCAAGCTCCAGCCGATCATGGATCGCAACCGGATTAAAAACCCAGGTCGCGCCCCGCTTCTCGTCGAACTATACGCGGCCGGAGTGACATCCATCGCGGCCCCGGACATAGAGGGCCAGTGGCATTTCCACGCCGATTTTGCCAACGCTGCGGCGCTGTCCAGCCAACTCGCCAAACTCGAAGGCGATCCCCGCTGGGCCGATGCAGTACGCCGCGACCGGCACACGATCCTTTCCATCTGGGAGGAAGTGTTCCGGCATTCCTCTTTCACCGGGCGCAGTGGCGGAATGTTCGGATTCGAGGGTCTCGGCTGCATTTACTGGCACATGGTGGCCAAGTTGCTTCTAGCCATCGGAGAGTCCCACCGGACCGCCTTGGAGACCGGCACGGAACCGGAGGTTCTCCTTGGCCTCGCGGAGGCCTACCACGAAGTCCGCAACGGCCTCGGCTTCATGAAATCTCCCGCCGAGTTCGGGGCTTTTCCCACCGACCCCTATTCGCATACGCCTGCTCATGCCGGTGCTCAACAACCCGGTATGACCGGACAGGTGAAGGAGGAAATCCTCACGCGCTTTATCGAACTCGGGATGGATGTCCGTCAGGGAGTCCTCCGTTTCGATCCCCGGCTTCTCGATCCGGGGGAGTTCATTGCCGTGGACGGGCGCTTGATCTATGTGGATGTCCACGGCATCGAACAGTCACTCGGCCTGCCGGCGAACAGTCTTGCCTTCACTCTCTGCCAAGTTCCGGTCTGCCTGCAGTTGGCGGACGGCGAGGGAATCCGCGTGGACTGGATCGATGGACGCCAAGAACACTTTCCGGGGAAAGAACTGCCCTCCGGGATCAGCCGAGAAATCTATTCCCGGTCGGGGTTGGTGGCTGGCCTCACCGTGAATGTCCTGCCCAGCCAGTTGACTTTCTCAGATCCAGAACCCACCCCGGCTGATCCCGGGAAACCCCTGCTAATTCCATGCACTTAGTTGACTGGCTACTCATTTGCGTTCCGTTGGTGTTGCTCCTCTTTGTAGCGATCTACACGCGGAAGTATATGAAGGGCGTGGCGGATTTTCTTTCCGGGGGACGTGTGGCGGGACGCTACCTTTTGGCGGTCGCCAAAGGTGAGCAAGGGGTCGGCGCTGTCGTCTTTGTGGCTCTGTTCGAAATGATATCGAAGTCGGGATTTATTATTATTTGGTGGGGCTGGTTGAGCGTTCCAGTAACTTTGATCGTCGGCATCAGCGGATGGGTGATCTATCGTTTCCGGGAAACTCGCGCCCTGACCTTGGCCCAGTTTTTTGAAATCCGCTACAGCAAGTCATTCCGCGTGTTTACGGGGTTTCTGGGATTCGCGGCGGGCATGGCGAACTTCGGGATCATTCCGATCGTAGGGGCGCGGTTCCTGACGTATTTTCTCGGCCTTCCCCCGGCGTTTTCCCTTTTTGGCTGGGTGATTCAGACCCACATTCCGCTGATGGCGCTGCTGCTTGGAATCACGCTGGCGCTGACGCTCTCGGGGGGATTGATCACCCTGATGATCACCAACTGTTTGGAGGGCATCATCTCGATGGTTCTCTTTCTAGTGATCATCGCGGCATTGCTGATGATGTTCAGTTGGACCGAAATCAGCCAGGTGCTGGCCGCTCAACCTCCGGGGCAGTCGCTCCTCAACCCTTTTGATTCCATGGGCCTGAAGGATTTTAATATTTGGTATGTTTTGATGGGACTTTTCGGGACTGTTTACCGGATGATGGCTTGGCAGAATCAGGGGGCCTACACAACTGCGGCGGTGACGGCGCACGAGTCAAGGATGGGCGGGATCATGG
>CAIVGD010000318.1 GCA_903905395.1 uncultured Verrucomicrobiota bacterium | reverse complement strand
CTTTTTGGCTTTTGCTCGGCTATTTATTTAAAAAAGAGCTTATATAAAAATTATTATGGCGAAAATTTTCATCGATCCGACCGGACAGCGGCAAAAGAAGGTGGCTTGGGGGCTGGCCGCAGTGGGCCTTCTCGGGGCTATCTTGCTCGGCGCGTTTTGGGTTGATCTGGAAAACCTTCCCGTCCGGGTGGCTCCCGACTTGGCCGCGGGCAACGCTTCTTCCCTCAGCCCGAATCAAGATTCTCCGACCGCTCCGGGCGAACCACTCTGGAAAAAGTGGTGGCGCGTCAGTCATCCCGCCAACTCGACAGGCTTAGGCCCGATCCGTCTGGCTTTTTTAGATCCCGAGGACGAGTCGGCCCGGATTTCCCTGCGAGAGCACGGCGGGCAAATCACGCATGTGGCGATTTCTTGGTGGGCTCTCCGCGAATCCGGGGAGGAACTGGAAATGCAAGTCCACGATCCGGATCAACTGGGAATCCAGGAAAATATTCATCTTTTGCCCATCCTATCGAACGATGAAAGCGGCGTTCGTCAACCCGAGCCGGTCGAAACACTCTTACGGCTGAGTCCGGAACGGCAACGCGCTCTTCTGGAAACACTGATTTCCCAGACCATCGCATTGGGGGCTCCCGGATTGATGATCGATTGGGGGGAAATCGATCCAGCTCTTAAAACACGCATGAGCAGTTTTCTGGATCTTCTCTCCGCCTCCCTCCATCAAAACAAATTGGAGTTGTGGATGATCCTGCCGGTGGGACAGGAGTTGGAGGTTTACGACTTGGAAACCTTGAGTAACCAAGCCGACCGGCTCGTGGCAATGCTCCACGACGAGACAGGGGAGGACGATCCGCCGGGACCCATCGCTTCGCTGGATTGGTTTGAGGGCTGGCTGAAAGCCATGATGTCTTATGGTCGTTCGGAGCAGTGGGTCATCTCCCTTGGTCTCCACGGGTACGACTGGACGCAAGGCGAGAACCGCGCCGAAACGATGGGTTTTTACGACGCGTTGGCGCGCGCCAATTGGGTCGGCCTGCCGCGCATCGAACCTTCCGCCCATTCGGACCAACCCCACTTCGCCTACCGCCTAGGGAATCAGCGGCACGATGTTTGGTTTCTGGACGCCGTCACCTTAGCCAATCAAGTCAGTATTCTGGAACCCTACGCACCCGGTGGGATCGGGATCTGGAAGCTGGGGCTGGAGGATCGGGATGCCTGGAACATTCTCGCTATCGCGGGGAAAAGAAAAGTGGGTATGTCGGACATCCCCAAGGCCGTGCATCCCTCCGGGACCATCGGACACGTGGGGGAGGGAGATGCCTTGGTGCCGTACATGGAGGAGCAGGATGGGCGTCGAATTTTGACCCAGATCGAGAACGATCACTGGCGCGGTCTCTACGACCCTCTGCCGCACCCCGCCTCTGTCATGCACAGCGGAAATCAACGGCGCGACCAAGTGGCTCTGACTTTCGACGATGGACCCGATCCCCAGTGGACTCCCCAGATTCTCGATATCCTCAAGGAAGAAAAAGTTCCAGCCACCTTCTTCGTCGTCGGACGTAACGCGGAATCTCATCCCGAGTTGATCCAGCGCATCCTCTCGGAGGGACACGAACTGGGGAGTCACACCTTCACCCATCCCAACCTCTCCGGCATCTCGGATCACCAAATCCGGCTCGAACTCAACGCCACGCGGCGCCTTCTGGAAGGCATCACGGGCCGTTCTCTGCTTCTTTTTCGACTTCCCTACAACGCGGACAGCAACCCGGATACTTCCGAAGAACTCAGACCCCTCCGCATCGCGAAGGGACTCGGATATGTCACCATCGGGCAATCGGTGGATTCCAAGGATTGGGAACGCCCCGGCGCCGACGCCATGTTAGAGGCCGTGCAGGCTGGGCGCGCACACGGACAAACCATCCTTTTCCATGATGCCGGTGGAGAACGGGACCAGACGGTCGTCGCTTTGCCGCGTGTGATTTCCTACCTGCGGGAACGCGGCGATCAGTTGGTCACCGTCGGCACCATGTTGGGAATGACTCCGGCCGAGACTATGCCGGCTCTTTTACCCGAGCGATGGCCTTTGGCCTGGTTGACGCAATTCACGTTTTGGTTGTGGCGGGTGTCGCAAAGAGGTCTGGGGATACTGTTGATCGCCACCACCGTGCTCCTCGTCTTGCGCATGGGAGTGGTTTGGTTCGGATCTCTTCGTCCCGCACGGCCCGCGATTCTCAAGGAACCATTGGGGGTCTCGGTTTTGCTCCCAGCCTATAACGAAACGCGCGTTCTGGACGAAACCCTGCTCGCTCTCGCCCGCACGCAGTATCCAGGGCCGATCGAGTTTATCGTGGTGGACGACGGTTCGACGGATGGCACGGCCGAAATCGCGGAGGAGAGGGTGAACTTGGATCCCCGGTTTCGCGTTCTTAGCCAAACCAACCAAGGGAAAGCGGCGGCCTTGAACCGTGGTATCGCGGTAGCTCGGTATCCTTGGATTGTCACATTGGACGCCGATACGCATTTCACGGAGGGGACTCTGGCACGATTGGTAGCTCCGCTTTCCGACGCGCGCGTCGGTGCGGTATCCGGCAGGGTCCGGGTGGGGAACCGGCGGAAGTTTTTGCCATCCTTACAAGACTTGGAATACAGCGCCGGATTTCATCTCGATCGAACTGCCTACGCGCGGTGGAATTGCATCACCGTGGTTCCCGGGGCGGTCTCCGCCTTCCGAGGGGAGGCGATCCAGCAGTGTGGCAATTTCAGCGAAGACACTTTGGCGGAGGATGCTGACCTCACGCTGGCCCTGCATCGTGCAGGTTGGCGAATCGCCTATGCCCCAGATGCGGTGGCTCTGACAGAGGCGCCGGTAAGTCCCGCAACTCTCATCCGTCAGCGTCGTCGCTGGACCTATGGAACCCTGCAATCCATTTGGAAACATCGGAGTCTGATTTTTTCCATCCAGCAACCAGCCTTGGGTTGGTTGGCCCTTCCTTCGGTTCTTCTCACCCAGACCTTCCTTGCTGTGGCGGTGCCGCTTGTGGATATCG
>CAIVGD010000317.1 GCA_903905395.1 uncultured Verrucomicrobiota bacterium | reverse complement strand
GGATTTTCAATTTGTTTAAGAGCTTCTTCATGGGTTAATCCTTTCGCTTTGCGAATCGAAAGCATTAGCTCGATATATGATTCTTTAAATTCATTGTTTATTGGGTCGACAATCTCAGCTTTATCAATATTCTTTAAACCGTACTTCAAAGCCATTCCCTTGATTTCCGAAGGACTCCCAATCAGAATTATTTCAGCAAGGCCTTCCCTAATAACCTGGTCCGCAGCTTTTAAAGTTCTTTCTTCTGTTCCTTCTGGAAGAACAATGCGTTTGGGGTTCTTTCTCGCATTTTCTTTTATTTTTTGCAGCAAATCCATTGTATTTTTGTTGTTTAAGTTAATAATTAGATTCTTTCCAGTAGGGTTGAGTATTGATTGATTATCTAGGGGAGTGCAGATGCTAGGTCAAGTCTTCGTGCTCGCGAACCCCTTTTGGGGTGGAGGGCTCCACCGCATCACGAGAAAGCAGACCAGCCGACTGGTGGCCGAAAATGCAAGACTCCAGTGCGCAACTTGCCGGGCATTAACCAACCCATACCCCTTGACCTTCCCTTTTTTAATGAAACAATTCCGCAATGATCAAACACCTAATTCTTTCCCTCATCGCCATCAATTTCACCGCTTTCGCCCAAGTCGAACCCGGTCAGGAGGCTCCAGACTTCACTCTCACCGACTCCAATGGAACTTTCCACAAGCTCTCTTCCTTCCTAGGTAAATACATCGTCCTGGAGTGGCTCAACCACGAATGGCCATTCGTAAAGAAACACTACTCCGCCGGCAACATGCAAGCGTTGCAGAAGGAGTACACCGGCAAGGGCGTGATCTGGCTTTCCATCATCTCCTCCGCCCCCGGCAAACAAGGACACCGCACCGGACCTCAGGCCGAAGCCGACACCAAAGACGCCAACGCCTGCCCCACCGCCGTCCTTCTCGACCCCGCCGGCGAGGTGGGCCAGAAATACGGTGCCAAAACCACTCCCCACATATTTATCATCAACCCCGAAGGGAAAATCATCTATGCCGGAGCGATCGATAGCATTCGTTCGACCAATTCCGAGGATTGCGCCAAGACCGATAACTATGTCCGTCAGACTCTCGACGCCAGCCTCGCCGGAAAACCGGTCCCCACCCCTGAAACCAAACCCTACGGGTGCGGCGTCAAATACTGATTGTTCCTACAGGGACACGCTCCGTCGCCCCCACACCCCCGCAGAACTCATCCCCCATAATCCTCATCCTCACTTTCCAGATCTCTTTTCTTTGACACCCCCCACCAGTCCCAAGGGCCGAACCCCTGCTTTTATGATATTTTTGAATTCATCCACTAGGGGCGTGGGTATTGAAAATTACTCTGAACAATCTTTTCTCTTTGCCATCCACCCCGTAGCCTGCGCGAATGATTTCTCGCGGGTATGTAGCCGTTCTTACTGAGCCCCACTCGGATGCCTCCATCCATATCATCGTCCAATCTTGGCTGGATCGGTTTGAAAAGGTGGAACAGGTCTGCCCGGGAATCCAGGCAGGCAACAGCACTATCACTCTCACATCAGTGGACGAACTTCTCAAATCCGATCACCTCCAATTCCGAATCCTCCAAGGCGATGACTTTGTCTGGGCCTACCTCACCCGCGGAAGGCGGGTCATCGAGACCACCGGCCTGCCCAACGAGAAAATCGCCCTCTGCCTCGATATCCTCCTCGAACTTCCAGGTATCACTGAGATCGTCGATCAGGCAGACGACCGCCGACTCGACGAATTGGAACGCGACGGCCTGATGTGAATCCGCCTCCCATCCTCATCCTGAGTGCCGCCTTTGGTGACGGCCACAACGCCGCCGCCCATGGTCTCGCAGCCGCCATCCGACTTCGCGCAGGGACTGCCCTCGTCGCCGATCCCTTTGCCGAATCCAGCCCAAGAACGAATGATTTTTTCCGTCGCTTCTATCTCACCCTCATCAACCGTTATCCCAATGTCTGGAATCTTTTTTATGTGGCCTGCCATCACTTGCCTCTGATTGAAAACACCCTTTTCATCAACTACGCGGCCTTCCTCCGCCTTCGTCAACTCGTGGAAATTCACCGCCCCCGCATCATCGTCCTTACCTTCCCTGTCTATGCTCATCTCATCGCCCGCCTGCCCAAAGAACTGCGGGCCACCTTCCAACTCATCACCGTGGTCACCGACTCCATCTCCGTCCATCGTCTTTGGTCCTCCGCCCCAGCCGATCTCTGGATCGTTCCCAACGAACCCACCGCTCGTTCTCTCGCCGCCCTCGGCATTCCACTGGAAAAAATCAAACCCGTTGGATTTCCCGTTGACCCGCTCTTTGCCTTGCCGGATGCCCATCCTGGTGATGAACCCCCGGGAGAAAATCCTCGGATCCTTTATCTGCTTAGTTCCGGCCTTCGCGGAGGTGCTCAGCTCGCCGCCACCCTTACCGCCCAACCGGGCTGGGAAATCACCATCGGTACCGGTCGCGACCCGCTGATCGCCCGTATGGTCAAACAAGTCCTCGGACCGAACCTGCGGAACGTGCAACTACTCGGCTGGACCAGCGAG
>CAIVGD010000316.1 GCA_903905395.1 uncultured Verrucomicrobiota bacterium | reverse complement strand
TGGTGAAGAG
This sequence comes from uncultured Verrucomicrobiota bacterium, assembly GCA_903905395.1. Lineage (GTDB taxonomy): Bacteria > Verrucomicrobiota > Verrucomicrobiia > Methylacidiphilales > Verrucolacustridaceae > Verrucolacustris. The sequence goes on along the minus strand of CAIVGD010000316.1, from coordinate 16,928 downwards.
TAACATGTCAACACCGCGTTGTCAAGGGAAAGTTTTTTTTACTTCCGAAAGCGGTTAGGCGATTTTCTTGGCGGATTCTGTGGTTTCTTCCTTCAGGGTCCAGAGGGTCAGTTGGTCAACAGATTTTTGATGGTGCCAGAACCTGGAAAGGAAGAGAGGAAGAGTGGTGGCGACGAGAAAACCGGGGATCCACAACCATGCGAAGCTGATGCGTTCCGCCACTGGAACTGGATAGTAGCAGAGCAGTGGAAGACCGAGTGTCAGGATCCCTCCGATGGCCAACCCCCATTTCATGGCACGGGCGGAAACCCATGGCACGCAGACCCCGAGTAGGAACGCGGCAAAAATGATGCTAGTCAGAGAACACCAGAGGCCGGCGGTTTCCATGATGGTGGTGGTGACTGTTTCTCCTGCTCGGAAGAGCACGCAACTGAAGGCCATTGCCAGGATGCCAGCAGAAAAACTTAGGATACGGCATAGTTGAGGTTCCTTTTTGGAGCCCGGTTTGATCCAACCCAGTCGTAAGAAAAAATCATGAAAGACCACCGTGGCGAGGCTATTCATGATCGAACTGGTCGTGCCCATTGTTGCCGCCAGCAAGGCGGCCACGAGTAGGCCAGGCAGGGGGGCGGGGAGTTCCGTCCCAATAAAGAATGCCATCAGACGATCCGGCGATAACCCGACCGGCACTTTCTGGGGGAAGCGATTGTAAAAATAGAGCAGACCCCAGCCGATCATGAAGGAGGGCAGTCCGAGCGGGATATTCAGCCAGTAGTTGGTGTAAGTGGCGCGGCGGGCTTCGCGGTAGTTTTTTGAAGTGAGCAGACGTTGAATCACAAGCTGATCGCTGCTCAGGGTGATCATTGGGGCCGTGATGAGGACGATCAACAATAGCCAGCCGTTGAATCTCGTGTGGAGATCGAACTGCCAGAATGTCGGTGAAACCAGAACCTCGAAGCCCCGGCCTTGTGCACTGGCGTAGGCATACAAGTCCCACGGCATCGTATCGGTCGTCGCCATGATCCGCCAAGCGATTGCGCACAATCCCAGAACGAGCACGATCGCTTGGAGTGCATCGGTATAGATCACTGCTTTCATGCCGCCGAAGGTGGTGTAGATAGTGGTAAAGATTCCGATGCCCAGGATAATGCCCATCCCAGGCCAGCCAGTGAGTGTCCCGAGCAGCACGGCGGTGGAATAGTAAATTACCGCTGCATAAAAAACGCGGACTGTGAAAAAAAGCCCAGATCCGATCAACCGCGTCCCTAGGTCAAATCGGTTCTCGAGATATTCGTAGGCGGTCAACGTGGGATGATGGAAAAAGAAGCGAAGGAACAGCTTTACCCCGAGCGGGGCCGTGAAGGGGATGAGCACGGAGACAAGAAACAGGGCCATGCCGTGTTGGTAAATTTCCGATGGGACCGCCCCGAAGCTGATGGAACTGCAGAGCGCGGCGAACAGAGCCACGCTGATTACGATCCAGTTCATCCGGCGACCGGCGAGGAAGTATTCGTTCTCCCCGCCTCCCTTTTCGGTTAGCTTGGACCAGACGGCGATTCCAGCCACTGCCACCATGTAAAGGGTAATGGCGCTAAAATCAACGAACCCCAAATGTGCCCGACCAATGGTACTCGCGGTAGAATCGGCGATTATTGGACTGGCCCCCAGTAGTTAGTTCTTTGGACCCACTCCTTGATCGTAAGTAGGCGTGTGGAGCCGTCGACCATGGTGCAAACAAACTTATTTCCGTGGCGTGGATCAATGCAATTGAACTTCCGCGGAAGAGGAAGAGTGGCCGCCGAATCGTTAATTCCATCCCCATCTTGATCGGTGCCCAGCGGATAGCTACCCCACGGAGAATAGAACAGATCGGAGTCCGAATTATTGGGATCGTAGGCATCGGCCAACATGACCGTTGAGGAGGAAAGGTTTATCAAGCGCTGAGAGCCATAGTAATTTGGGTTTGGGGGAATGCTTTCGTCGAAGGCTGAAAAGACCCTGCGCGTTCCCGTCGAATAAGGAATGCCATAAGAAAAATTGATGGGGGTCTTCTTTGCGGCGGGACAGCACAGGATATCCCGCCCTGCATATTTCCCTGTTGGCAGGGTCAAATATTCTCTGAGTGCATCACGCCATTGATCTCTAATTCCAGTGGCGGTGATCGTGTATACATCCGGCAGGCGACCCTGATTGTCCTTCGCGCAACTCAGCAAGGCCAAGCCAATCTGGCGTTGATTGGCCATGCAAACTGCGGTGCCCCCCTTTTCCATCGCTTTCTGCGCGGCCGGGACAAGCAGGCCGGCCAAGATCCCGATAATGGTTATCACCACCAATATTTCCACCAGCGTGAACGCAGAGGAACGGCTATGGCAATTTCGATCGTAGAACATGCGAGTTACAAGTTTGATAGCACTGACATGTCAGGGAATCAAGTTTTTAATTCTCCCCTCTGTGCCTCCACATTCCGAAAATCGGAAAAAGACTGACCGCGTGAGGGCTCATGGGAGAAGCTCAGCAACAGAAGGAGTGGAACTTCCCTGTTTGACTCGTTGGCTCAAGTCACGGAGGGCTCCTTCCATCAGAAGGATCGGTTCCGAAATGCCTATGAATCTGAACCCGCGTGGTATCAGTGTATCGGGGTTTCCGATAATCCATGTTTTTTTTCCGACGGCTTCTCCAGCGGTGCGAATCGTATCGAGGGCGCGGATGAGCTCCGGCGCCTCTGGATTCCAGCAGCAACCCAAGGAAGCGGAGAGGTCATATGGGCCGATCGCCAGGGCCGTGGTGAGCGGGTGTGCGGCAATGGCGGCAACACAGGCCAGCCCAGCCTTATTTTCGATTTGCGGCAGGATGATCAGGTCGTCTTCAACTTCCGAGCGAAAGCTCTCGTAGTTGTAGGAGCTAACCCAGAAATTTCCGTGCCCACCCGGACGCCGGCGACCGCGTGGGGCCATGTACACGGCTTGCTGGATGGTCGCCATGGTCTCAACTGACGAGACATACGGCAGGAGCAATCCGCAGGGGCCAAGATCCATCGCGAGGCGGATCGGCGAGAACTCCGCCTCGGGCGGTCGGATCAGCACTGGAAAGTCGGCCCGCCGAGCGATGGCGCAACAGTCAGCTATCATTTCATTGGAATGGGTCAAATGTTCGAGGTCGATAATCGCATAATCGATTCCACTCCGGATGAGTAACTCGATGAGTCCTGGCCAGAGGTGAAAGGTGATGATGACGCCTGTGGTGACGCCAGGACCGCTGATTTTGGTTTTTAGGATTTGGGCTGATTTCATAGGTTTGAGATGTTGGGGTTTCTGTGTTTTGGTTTTATGTTTTGGTTTTATGTTTTGGTTTTTATATTCCAATCGATACGAACGGCGGCGAAGGGTCGATCAAAATTTAAATGGAGTGTGAGGTGGGTAGGCGTGGAAGATTGGCTGGAGATGGAACCGGCCAAAGCATTAATTTCTGGCGAACTGCCTCGAAGGGTGATTTGAACGCAAGCCGTGCGCCGCTCCGCTGATCCGGTGCTCCTCGCCCAGAAGCGATCGGTGCCGACGAGTTGCTCGGCATCGTGACTGAGTAGATAGAGCCAGGTGGACTGCCGATCTTCCCATACGGTCAATTCCAAGTTGCCGTCGCCATCGACGATCTTGGCTCGAAGGGGCACGCCCATACGATGGAGCAACTTTGCCATCCATTCGACCTGCGGCCAGTTTCCGATTTGGGCGTAGTCACTGGCCAGCGGTGCATTGAGAAACCAGAGGGACCCGGCCCCGAGGGAGCGGTGGGTGAGTGCTGGATTTTTGGAAAGTTGACCAGACGATGGTCCTATCCCCCAGCCGTAGCGTGACCCAGGTTTTGCATCGTAAGCCGGCACGAGAAATAATGTCGCGGAGGCGTCCAAAAGTGTGGTTTCGTGAATTTCGCCTCGGACGAGAACCTCCAGAGCAGGGTTTTCAAAGTCGGGCAGATAGGCGTGGTCCTGCCAAACGGCGTCTCCGATTTGGATTCCTGTCTGCGAGAACTGGCGATTCTCCACCAATGGAATCCTTCCCACGAAGAGAACAGAACCGCCATGTTTTGCGAAAAGTTTCAACCGCTCTTCCGTTTCGATAGTGAGGGTGGGGATCTCTGGCACGACAATTAGTCGGGCTTCCGGCAGTCCATGGTCCAACTGCCACTCGCCCGCGACCGTGGCGTGGCAGCCTGCATCGAGCAGTAACCGATGCATGCCATTCACCGGAATGAGCCGGGACCGCGGGTCTCCCACGGCAAAGAGGCGGCAGTCTGGGCCGTGGGTAAGAGAGGGGCTATGCAGGACGACTATGTCGGCCGCGAGCCTTGCCTTATCGGAGGGTGCACTGGCGGTCCATCGGGCACGGGTGGCGGCGATTAATTTCATCGCGGTCTGCGAGATCTCGGTCAACCGGCCCTCGGGATGAAGCCGATCTCCCGGGATGAGGATGGTTCCTCGGATCCAACAGGCCAAGGCTGTTGTGACAAGGCGAAGGGCAGGGGCAGGCGACCAGTCTCCCCAGCCTCCATGAAAAATTGTCGGCATGATTTCACAGGATTGAGGGGCGTTGGATCCATAAGCTGAATTCAGACTGAAGAGGATGGATTGCGGTCCCATGGTTTCGGGATCGAGTGTGAGCACGGTGACATCGGAGGGCAGCGGTTCCGGGTACGACAAACTGCCGAGTTGGTTGAATCCGACTTCAGCATCCGGATGGAGATGGTGGATCCATCGGCCCACGCGTTCGACCATAGCGAATCCCCGTTGCTGTCGCCACCTCCCTGCTTGTTTCTGAAGGGGATCATCGTCGTTGGTCGGCAGATCGCATCCGGAGTGCTCGCGAAACCCAGCCTGACAGCTCGGGCAGTAGCACGGGGAAAGCGCGCTCATGGTGTCGAACCAGTAGCCATCGGGACGATAGAGCTGATGGAGTTCGGCAATTTGGGGGAGAACACTTTTTTCCAGATACGGAGTGAACGGGCACACATTAACAAACCATCCGTTTGGGTCGCTGGTTCCATTCGCATAGACCCGGCGCCAGTCGGGGTGTGCTTCCCCGGCCGCTCCATCAATTCCGAAACTCACGTAGGAGGCAACCTTGATCCCCCGTGCGCGAGCGGAAGTGAGCAGGCGACCGAAAACATCGGTGGCTAGACGAGGGTGAGGAGTGCCGATGCGGGTCGGATAGTAAGAAAAACCAAAGTGGCACTTGGCAAAAAGAATCACGCCATCGATGCCTGCTTCCACCAACGAGCCCGCGACGCCCTCGCTGTCGCACCGTTCTCCCACGCGCACATGGCTTGGAGTATGAAAATCAAAGTGCCAGACAAGCTTCATCAATTGAGGGTTTGGCCCTAAGTTAAGCGTGCGAAATTTCCAATGCCCGCGTTTTCGCCGACAAATTCTTCCAGTGTTCCCTTGCGGACGAGGGTGTCCACTTGATCAAAGGCTACGGAGGCCGCGACGAGGAATCCATCGAACATGCGATCCGTGTGCGTAAACATGATGTAGTTGACCCCCGCGACAAGGAATCCTTGCGCAGCCATGATGCGGATGAAGGCGATCTTTGCCCTGTTGGCGAGCGGTCCCAGATCGAAGGCCACGTAAGGATTGCATGGCATTCCACTGATCTGAACCCGACAGTCAGTATGTCTGGCGGCGACTTCTTTCAGTTTCGTTTGGAAATCCCCGCCTCTCTGCCAGATCGCCTCCTGGACCTTTAATTCGCGCATCCGTCGCACTGAGGCGAGGGACGCGGCCGGTCCGATGGCATCCGTCCAGTAGCTACTTGAGATGAAACTGGAATTCGCAGCCTCCATCACCTCCGTACGGCCGATGATGGCCGCGCATGGAAATCCGTTACTCATGGCCTTGGCATAGACGGCAATATCCGGCTCGATCCCGAATCGAGCGCTCGCTCCTGGAAACCCGAATCGCCACCCGCTCGTGATTTCGTCCATGATCAACACTGCTCCTACTTCGGCGGCACGGCGTTTAATCGTGGCCAAGTATCCCGGCTCAGGCCATTGGGTTCGCATGGGTTCCATGACGATCGCTGCGGGCTGACCGTTCAGCGCGGTGAGGGCGTGCTCAAACGATGCGATGTCGTTATATTTGAATGTTGTCGCGGTGCCCTTCAGTTCACGAGGAACCCCAAGGGGTAGCAAACCTGGGAGGAGATGACCGTCGAGGCTGGCCTGATCACCGAGATTTGCTGCCAGATACCAATCCTGCCAGCCGTGGTACCCGCAGAAGGCTACCCCGCTCCGGTGCGTTGCGGCGCGGGCAATGCGAACTGCCATACCCATCGCCTCTCCACCGCCCCGTCCGTAGCGCACCCGCCCGGCCCAGGGATGGAGTTCGAGGAGTAGTTCCGCCAACTCAACCTCTTGGGGTGAGAGCAGGGTACAGTACGTTCCGCGCGAAATTCTTTGATGAACGGCCTGATCGACGACTGGATCAGAATACCCGAGTACGATTGCGCCTGCACCCGCCCCGAAATCGGTAAACTCGCGACCGCTAAAATCCCAGATGCGGGATCCTTTGCAGCGCGAAAAATATGATGGCCACGTTGCCGGATCATAAAGCTCCGCCCATTTGGATCGCAACCCGGTTCCGCAGGATATGACCGACTTGGCATGGCTCCAACGCTGGGGACCGGATGCGGTCACCGAATGATCAATCGGACGTCGGAGCACACGGAGGGCGTTGGTTTCGAAAAGACATTTGAGGTCATCCTGACTGAGGGCGGCATCATCGCATGCCTCTCGTAAACAGCGCAGGGACTCGATGCCGACGAGGGGCATGCTCGTCGAGGGTGAATAATCGGTTTCATGCCCGTAGTACCAGCGTGGCGGGCCCTCGGTAGTCATCGTTTTTCCGCGGAGATGACTGATTGGAAAATCGCTTCCGTAACAAAGGCGAGCCACCCCGAGTTCCTGCAAGGCAATCCGGAACGTTTCTGTCTCCGTAATCGCTGAGGTATCGAGCCAAACATTGGGAAATTCGTCGAACCATTTGAGGTTTCCGCGTGCGCAACGATAATTAAAGGAACGGGCAATGTGCGCGAGCACGAGATGGCAATTGGGATACTTCGTTAAAAACCGCCGGAGGGTGGCGCAGTTATCCGGGTCGGAAATTCCGTGATCGCGCATGATATGCAACATGAAAACCGATTTCGTAGCATGGCAGGCTTCCCACATCCATTCTGGGGCGAAGGATTCGATGGATGCTTGCTCGGTGTTCGGCAAGGGGGCGTAGGCATGATAAGGCTTGATGCCGGAAAATGTCCCAGCCTCCAACATCGCCGTCACACTTTGAGGATCGGAATCTGGAGTGCAAAGCATCAGCGCAGCGGAATCGTTGCCGAGGGATTGGACCTCGTTCTTGACCCACGGATTGATCTGGGCGAGATCATTCCCCTTGGCCGGGAATCCAAAAAACAATCCACTCCACTTTCGTTGGCCAAAAAAATCTTCGATAGTTTTGCGGTAGGACTCCGCTCCAAGAATATCATCTTGATTCAGATAATTTGGACGCACCGCTGCTGGAAAATGCGAGGCCCGAAGCAAGTGGGCGTGGAGATCAAAGAGTCGGTCAGGGACAAATCCGGCGCAAATCTTGTGAACGGCATTTTTTTCCTTCTCGCCTAAGCGAGGGACAAAAGCGGGGGGGAGGGGGGAGTTTTTAGCCGCGGAGGAGGATTTCATGGGTAGTGGATTTCAAACTGGTCTAGTTGGATGCGCCCTTCAGGCAAGGCGGAACGCCAAACGGGGTAGTCGCGTTCGGGACGAAGTCGGTGCAAGTTGCCGCCGGGATCGCCCATGGGTTGGATATTGAGGGGAAAGAAAATCAGCATGAGATTCTGATTCACGTCGCGCAGGCAGGGTACGAGCGGTTGCTTTCCATAATAATCTGCACGATCGTGCCGCCCCCCCAGACAGGTCCAGGCTTTCTCGTCCGGCGTGAGCTTGAGCGTTTGCTCGGTCCACCCGGCCTCCACGGAGATCGGTTGTGATGTCAACGCCCAAGGTGCGACCAACCCAGCCGCACTCGCTTGGATTAAAAGGACGATCTGCGCTCCGTTGGCTTTTAACTCGCCTCGGATTCTGACTTTTACTGTGGCATTCTCGAGGTTACGTGAGTGGCCTTCCTCAATGAATCGATTCGTTCCGCTGATTTCCCTCATGTGTTCACCCAACGGTCCCTTGGTGTTGAGGCAATACAACATATGTAAATAGCCAGCGCCTGGCGGGGCGTGGTTATAATCGATCCACCACGGGCTGATCGTTTCGACATAACTTTCTGTGTTTGTCAAAGCCTGCAGGCCGAGGTGATTTCCTTTCCATCCCCACCACCCGCCCGGCCCATGATCGAAGGTCTCTTGGTAATTTCCGGCTTTAGGTTTCATGGAAGGTGATGACCGCTTTTACCGACTCAGGGGATTCTAGGTGGGTGAAAGCCTTGGGAAGATTCTCAAGGCTGCCACGGAAGGTGATCCATGTCGCGGGATCGAACTGCTTTTTATGAAGCCGGCGAAGCACCTCGTCGTGCACGCCCGCTTCGTCGGGATTCGCTTGCACGTAAGACCAACGTTGAGGGGCGGCAGAGCGGTCGAAGTGCGTTTCGAATGTGCTGTCCATCCCGTAGACAAGAAATTTTCCGTCATTCTTGAGTCGGGGAAGCGAGGTGGCAACGGCCTCGTTGCTACCCAGCGTATCGACGATGAGGTCGAAATCTCGGCCGCCCTCGAAAACATCGCCGGCACGGAGGTTCCGGGTGACGGAGGCTCCAAGACGCCGGGCCCGCTCGAGGCGGAATGCCCGGTGTCCGACGACTTCAACCGATGCAGCGCCCAGCGCATGACTCCATGCGGCAAAGCTCAGTCCAACGGCGCCATCCCCGAGTACAGCAACTGCCCGGCCATCTATCTCGCCGCCCTGCTGCAGGGAACTGAACGTCTCTTTCCACGTGATCAACATGCAGGCGGCGTCTGTGCTCCAGTGCGCCGGCACCTTCTTTTGCATGCGTGCATACCCGAACCGCGAGTGCTCGCCGGCCGGTTCCTGCTCCTTCCAAGCGTCTAGATCGGTGACGAGCGCAAATTCGCAGAAGCTTCCCCACGCGGATGAGACGCCCTCCATTTCATGACCGGGGTAGATTCCACACGGCCGGAGAACGCGATCCCCGACTGTAAAATTGACGACACGTGCCCCAGTCTCAACAATTGTTCCCACGCCCTCGTGGCCGAGCAATGCCGGGTAACTCGGAGCGAATGGCTTCAAGCCAAGCGAAAGCTTCCGGTCGGTCGCACTGCACACGCCGGTGACTTCCATGCGGACCAGTGCCTGATAAGGATTGGGTTTCGGAACCGGCAGATCCCGGATTACTATTTTCCCTGGAGCTTCAACGATGGCAGCTTTCACGAATTCCAATCAAAGAGCAGGCCGAGGATGGAGTTACGTCCGGGACCCATCGCCATGCGATAGGCCTCCACAGCACCGGAAATCCCCACCCGATGAGAGAGATACGGCAAAGTCTGAAAAACCCCCTCGTCGGCCAATCTGAGCGCCGCTTCCTTCGTGCCGGCAGGCCCCCACCCGGTCGGGAAGTGCATCGAAATCTGTCGGCGATGTGCCGCCATATAGCTGAAGCTAATATCGCCGGAATACCATCCCTGCAACACAAACCGTGCGCCGAACCGACACAGCTCGATTCCTGTTTCAATCAAGGGGGCATGCCCGCTCGACTCTATCACTACGTCAGCACCCCGCGCACCGGGAGGCAGAACAGTCTTAACCGCATCGGCCAGAGATTCTTTGGTCGGATCGACCACGACATGGGCGGCATGCTGTCTGGCCAGTTTCCGTCGCGAAGCATCCGGTTCGCTGACAACCACCGTCGCACCCCGGGCTCGCGCCGCCTGCGCCGCGCCGGCACCGATTAGGCCGTGGCCGAGCACAACCACCACATCAGAGGGATTCACCTGCGCGAGATTTACCCCATTCAACCCCACGGCGAACAGCGGAGCCAGTGCCCCCTGCTCTGGGGTGAGTCCCTTGGGAACATGGATCAAACCATCCGTACCGCAGACGATCACCCCCTGGTGCGCCCCCCAAACCCCGTTCACGGGAGCCTCGGTCCGGCCTCCGAGATAAATCACAATGTCCCCGATCGAAACTGATTTCACTCCCTCGGCAACTTCTTCGACCCGTCCGACGCCCTGATAGCCGGGAACATACGGAAACTTGGCATTCTCCATACGGTGACCGGTCGCAATCGACATCTCCGTGCCGATGCTTAGCAAAGAAAATAAGGCTCGGATACGAACCTCGCCGGAACCAAGTTCTGGCACAGGCAGATCCCGAAGTTCCACCTCGCCCACCCCAGTCACCACCAACGCCTTCGTTTTTTTCATAATTGGCATCGTAAGTCCGCTAACATGTCAGCAGCAAGCACTTTTTCTTGAAAAATCTTCACACGGTTTTGCCAAGGAACTGCGCCTGCTCGTCAACGAGGCCATGGCGAAGAGCACGCGGCCGTGCTTCTTGCGGCAAACCGGTAGAGGAGAATGGGAAGTCATTTCTTTTTCATGGCATCAAAAAAGCGGTTCGTCCGCTCAATTAACCACATTCGTTGGACGGCCTTCCACGAAGGCTTTCACATTTTCCACGGCCGTGTGAATGAGGCGACCGCGCGCGGAACGTGTGGCCCAGGCGATGTGAGGGGTGATCAGGCAATTCTTCGCTTTCAACAAGGGGTTATCGGAAACCGGCGGCTCGACCGATAATACGTCGAGGCCGGCTCCGGCCAGGCGCCCCTCGTCCAGCGCTCTGGCAAGGTCGAGTTCGTTCACCAATCCCCCCCGCGAGGTGTTGATCAGAAAGGCCGATGGTTTCATCAGTTGGAGCCGGGCTGCGTTCACCAGTTCCATGTTCTCCGACGAGAGAGGACAATGGAGAGTGACCACATCGCTCTCACGAAACAGGGTCTCCAAGTCGGTCAGACGAATATCATCCGGGAGTTGCTTGGGAGGGAACCGGTCAAAAGCGATGACCTCCATGCCGAATGCCCTTGCGATTTTTGCCACGGCCTGGCCGATGCGACCCGCTCCAACGAGCCCCATTTTCAATCCCTGTAGTTCAATGAGCGGGAAATCCCAATAGCAGAAATCCTCCGCGGCGCACCAGCGCCCAGCCCGGACTGTCCCAGCATGGTGGCCGCTACGGTTCGTCAATTCCAGCAGCAGCGCGAAAGTTGATTGCGCCACATTGGCGGTGCCGTATTCGGGAATGTTGCAGACGGGAATCCCCCGTTCGCGGGCCGTCTTCACATCCACCACGTTATAACCGGTGGCGAGCGTGCCGATGTAGCGCAGCTTCGGAAGGGATTCTAGCGTTTCACGGTTCAACACGGTCTTGTTGGTGAGAACAATCTCCGCATCGCATGCGCGATCCACCACCTCGGAACAGTGAGTGCGATCGTAAACTTCGCATGGCCCGAACGCTTGAAATTCGTCCCAGGACAAGTCGCCTGGGTTGCATGTGTATGCATCAAGAATGACAGTTTTCATAGGTTTAGACAGCGCAAGATCACCGACATGTCAACGGCAAGCGCTTTTTCAAGAAACTTCATGGGTTCGCGCTTCACTTTGTTGGTGGCTCATGCTCGGGGTGCTGCGAGGCGGGAGGCCTCCCTAGGTAAGCACGACAAGCCTCGGCAGCCTGTGACGAATCGACCAATTTGAGCGCAGCGCCATCTTGTGGAACATAAAGCACACGCCAGGCCGAGTCGGCGATTTCGGGTGGTTTCGTCTTGGAGAGGCACGCATGAAGAAACTTGAGGCCATCCGGTCCCGAGCGAAGAAGGGCGTCGCCCACAGTTCGGAACTCCCATCGCCAAGCAGGCTCGTCATGAAGGGCGATAAACCGATTCTTGAGGGCGCTAAAAAGTTCGGGGCTCACCGTCATGCCCGGACGAACCATCCATGCCGCCGCACTTCGCACTGTGGGATCCGGGTCATTTTGAAGAATCCCGGAAATGACGCGGGCACTGTCGGTGGGACCGGGAGTCACCAGGAGTCCGCGGACTGCGATCCAGCGATTATACGGATCCGTATCGCGCAGGGCAGGCTCAAGCCACCGGATTCGAGAAGGGGGCGGCAGTTCAGCAGCGGCTTGGAAGGCCACTCGACGAACCGAAGAATCCTTGTCGGTGATCAGCGAGTCGAGAGCCTCGGTTGCCGCTATTCCCCATGAGCCCAAAGTTTCTGCAGCCTGTTGCCTAACTGGAAATTCCGGGTGACTTCGGATCACGCTGAGAAGATCAGGTATCCACGGGATCTGCGGCTTGGTTTTGAGGGAAAGGAAGGCCGGCACGATCGCCGCGCTGTCGGCCTTTTTAAGAGATTGAGGGTCGGTGAGGGGGGTGGTGCTATTTTTCGCCCAGTCACGAATGGGTTTGAGGCTTCGCGCTTTTTCTAGAAACCGAGCCTGAAAGTTCGTCGAACGTCGTGCGTCTACCGCGGCCATGGCACGCGAAGGAGGGATAGGGTCGTGGCGCGCAAGTAACACCACCGGTATTTTGGGGAAATCCTGCATGATTTCCTCTGCAAGTTTGACTGCTTCGTCCTTCGATCCTTCCGGAACCGCCACAACGATCTCGTCCAATAGCCCCTCGCGCAACCAGTCTTTCCAAGCGATCGGAACCCGTCCCACGTTATTCACATCTGGGCTCAATCCAAGCCATGGGGAGGGGCCGTCACGGAAGGAAGTCCGCGGATCGATTTGCAGCGCAAGATGTTTTTTCTTCGCCCTCAACACGGCCCGAAGTTCTCTAACAAACGTTGTGACCTCGCTGGCCGACAATGGGCCCTCTGACCCACGGTCGAACTCCCCGAGAAACCAGAGACTGAGGTTTTCGGAATAGGTGTAGAGAAGCAAACCGTCATACCCCTGATCCATGATCGCAGTGAGTCGGTCGATTAGGGTGCGACGGATAATAGGATCGATGAATCGGATTGTGCCACATTGCGTCCGGATACCATGGCTGTCTTTGGGAACAGCTTCTGGATGGTCGATACGGATCGTATCTTCAAATACCAAAGGGCCGAAGCCCGCTGCCGAACCACAATAGGCGTCTTCACGGGGATCCGATCCAAGATCAAAAAGGCCCCAAACGCCCCAGATTTCCATCCCAAGTTCGGCGCTGGTTTTGATTGCTGCTTGGTGAATACCCCGTTTCCCATCCAGTTCCCGAAGCCAGTCCCAATATGAGCTGATGAAAAAATTTTCTTTTCGAAAGCGGGCATGCTTTAGGAGGTAAGTTTCCTGGAAGCCACGCCAATAGACTCGCTGGATACCAAGTTTTGCGGCGATTCTGAGTGATGCTTCTACTTCACCGGCCGTGTGCAACGGCATCCCATCGGCTCTCCAATTGTGACCCGCTGGACTGACATAGAGTGCTGATGGTGTGACCGTCTCCGCCAAACCCGTCATCCCCACGGCACCTGCTAGGAGAGCGGGCGTGGCCCACCGGATCAACCTAACGATAAGAAACGAATCCTCCATCGACGACGAGGTTGTGGGCGGTGACGTAGCGGGACGCTTCCGAGGCGAGAAAAACCACAGCCCCCTTCAGATCGATCGTATCCTCACCCATGCGACCCAGCATCGTCCGTTTTGCGTATTCGGCGACAAATTCTTTCGGATGCCCGCGCTCGAATCCGCCTGGGGAAATCGCGTTCACCCGGATTCCCCTCGGTCCGACCTGGGCCGCCAGATCCTGCATAAACCCGAGCATCCCCGCTTTCGCCGCACTATAATCCACGCAGTTCGCGTTTTGATCCGGAAAGGGCGCGTAGAGCGTGCGATCTCTGCCGACGAGGCCGGAAACAGAGCTGACAAAAATGATGGATCCTCGTCCTGCACGTTTCATCAACGGAAGCGCATGCTTCGTGATCAAAAACGAAGTGGTGAGATAGGCATCCAGTACGGCCTTCCACATTTCCAACGGATGTCGTTCCGTGGCGTTGGCATAGTCATTCACTGGCAGGGGAGAGGGCGGTCGGCCTCCCGCATTGTTGACCAGCACATCACAGCGCCCACTCCGGCTTTCCACTTCGCGAAAAAAGTCCACGACGGAGGATTCCTCCCCTAGATCAACCCGATGACCGTACACCTCGGCTCCTGTTTCGCGTTTCAGGTCTTGGGCTGCTTTCGTGGCATCCGAGAGCGTCCGCGACGTGAGGTGAACCGTGGCCCCGGCCTCGGCCAGAGCTTGGGCAAAATGAAAGCCGAAATTTCGTGCCCCCGCACTCACCACGGCAACCCGGTTTTTTAGTGAAAAGAGATCATGAATATTCATTGAATCTTACTGCCAGTGGTGATCAGCACATTATCAAGCACGACACAGTTATTGGAATTGCCGAGATGGAGGCGGAAGGCAAGGGGCATTCCCGGCTGAAAATCCGCAGGAATGGATGCCGAAGCGAGATTCTGCGCCACCTGGCCGATCTGTTGCTGCACGAGATTGCAGGTGCGGGTCGCCATGTCTACCGAGAGTTGTACGTGCATCCAGCAGTCATAGGGGACAGTGATTTTGCTTTCCTTGAATTTTTCCCCATCTTTTAAATTCCATTTTCCATTCGCCGCCGTGGCTTCAGCTAGAACAATGTCCCCGCCTGTGGCGCGCTCGATGATAAAGCTCACTGCATTAGGAGAGGAGATCGTCTGTCCTGGAATGATACTCGGATAGGCGTAATCCGAGCGGATGAACAGGTCGGCGTCGAAGGTTAGAACCTCACCCGATCCGAGGAGGAGCGGTTGCGCTAGGATTATTTTCAGGTCGCCTCGCCGGTTGGCCAGAACTGACTTCTCGCCCTCCCGATAGGATGTGCTGGTGATCACACGGAAAGCTTCTGGTTTCTCGGGAGAGGTGGCCCACTTTCCGCCTCGTCCGGAAGAAAGGCCATGGAGATCCATTCCTCGAGCGTTTTGTTCGAAATCATCGGAGAAGCAAATCTTTTTTCCGATCGGTGCAAAGACCATATCCGGCTTCCAAAGCACGGCGACATCATCCAGATACACTTTGCTTCCGGCGGGTCCCAGAGGCTGGAAAAGAACCTGCCGGAAGGCTTTGTAGGAGGGAACTACGATTTCTATATTCACGCCATTCTGCGAAGTCGTCCGATTAGGAGGCGGGCTGTAGGGAATGTTTTCAGCCAAAAGGGTTTCGCCATTTGGCCCTGCGTGGGCCGAATAGCTACCCTTGTTGAAATCCACATCGATTGAAAATCGTTGCCACTCGCCCACTGGAAGCAGATAGCCGGTGGGCACCCATGTTCCCGTCCCGCCTGGTCCTCGGCCCGTCGTGTAGGAGACTGCGCCTGTTTCCGTATCGAATTTCAAGCCGACATCCAACTCGCCGCCCCGATTTTCCAAGTAGGTGATCACGCCACTTTTATCGGTCTCCCGATAGAGCCAGAGTGAGTAATTGCAGAGGCCACTGCTGACCGAAGTGTCGAGTGCCGCGGAGATGTTGCTGCGATCGGCATCCGCATTGTGATAGCCGGTCAGAGTCGGTCCCTCCGCACCATTGCTCGTTATTCTCACAGCATTCCCGCTATCTCCATGCCGAATTGTGTCCTGAATGAACGCCTTGCCACTCTCTTCGTTGCCAAACGGATACCACCCGCCCGGACATGCGCGGATCTTGGGGTCGTGGTTAACCAACCCAACTGAGCCGGCTGGCGGAAGCTTGGAAGAATCGGAAGGAAAGGTGTCGAAATTCTGTTGGATGAAACGGATGGCTCCAAGGTCTTTTAGGTCGGCCATCCACTGGCTCCATCGTTGATACCAAGCGGAGGTGTAGAGTTCATACCACATATCGCAACGCCAACCGTCTGTACCCGTAGGCGCAGGCTCGTCGAAATAAGCGGTGGCTCCGGTAGAGATCACCTCGATTTCAGGATGCTTGCTTTTTAAAATGTAGTCCTTGATTTCGGAGAATGAAACGACCCCTACGCCCGCTCTCACGTTTGTGAGATAACCCTTTTTATCCGCATCATGGTCCAACGTTCCTTCAAAAAAAACGGGGGTGACGATCGCATCGATAAGTCCTTCATCAACCCACGTCCGCCAGTCTAAGCGTTGGTTCCCTAGAGGGGGGCCGGCATAATCGCCGGACAAGGTCACGGCTATTTGAATCTTCCGGTCGACGGCGGAGAGTGCCTTTCGCAGTTCTCTGTAAAACTGCGTAATGTGCTCACCACGCAGTTTCCGCCAGTTTTCCACCATCGGATCCTGAAGGTTAAAACTGGTGCTGAAGACGTCGAATCGCGGATCGATCATAATATCAACGCCATGCTTTTTCTTCATCTCGTCAACGACGAGTGGATTGAACCCATATTGATCTCCTTTGTCGGGAGGATCGACGAGTTGATTGACCTCGCTGCGCATGCAGGGCATGAAGCGTTTGAGGCCGAGCTTTTTCGCCATTTGGACCATTTCAGAGATCTTCGTGGCCCGGGCATCGGGATAGGCATATTCACGTACCATCCAGAGTTTGTTTCCCTTGCGGTCGATCGTAATACCTTCCGGATGATCGAGAAAATATTGGCTCGAATAAGGCCACGGGATCATACGCCCTAGTCCAGGTGTTCCGATGTCTCCCGGGGCGCCATCGCTATAAAGATGCGGGTGCCAGGCCCACATTTTAAAACCGAGCCGAGTCGAGATTTGTTGCGCCGTCTGCAGAACATTAAATCTTGATGAAACCTGATCCACGTAATCGAGCAGCAATTGCAGGCGAGGATTTTGTTGGGTGCTTTTGTTCCGATGGATCATCGGCTCGTAATCGCCTAGGTCGGTCCGCAACGTCACCCCTGTTAGTCCCCGGGCCTTCCAGCGCTTGA
>CAIVGD010000315.1 GCA_903905395.1 uncultured Verrucomicrobiota bacterium | reverse complement strand
TCCTCCTGGGCGGTCAGGATCGCCTGGGTTTGGCGGAACAGTTCCCCTGGAACTATTGGATCGAAGGCACCCTCAGCCCGAATCCAGTCGCCGGCCGGATTAGGCCGGCTGTGGGACTTCATCTTTTGCGAGGTCTTGTTCCAGATCATTACCCCGGCGTACATCTCATTGCCCAGGATTGCGATGACAGCCGCGCGGCACCATCGACCGCCGCCGGGGGCTGGTCGCGCCATATCGTTCAGGGCGCCGGCGATCATCTCTGGCGTTTTATGCTCGTTGACAAAGAACTGGAAAACGCACCGGACTGTCTCAACTTCTTTTTCGTCACCCGGTACCAGGGTCACCCGCTGGTTGTGAATCGCCTTGTGCTCCCCGCGTCCCAGAGTCTGGACTGGTTGGCGCTTCTCGTCCAATAGCAGCCGACACATGCCATAGGGCGGGCTCCCGCCGGCCCAGTAGCCGCCCGACGCGATCTTTGCGCAGCCCTTCCAAACCTTGCCCGAAAGTTCTCGGCTGTAGGACGCCGCGCGGTACCGCTCGATGCTCAGGTGCAATCCATGCAGCAGGTCATTTTCCTTTGGGAATCCGATGGTCGTGAAGACGACCTGCTTGCCGTTCTGAAGACAGAGCCCGGTGTAGTATGCGGACAGGTCCGTCTCCTGAAACCTGCCCCACCGCGACACGTCGAGCACCAGCACATACGCAAAGTCGGCCTTGCGACCCTCCACGTATTCATGGAGCATTTCGTTAAAACTGTCTCGCCCTTCGACTGAGAGACCGGACTTGCCCCGGTCGGCAAACTCGCGAATGATCTCGATGCCGTTCTCGGCTGCGAACTTACGGACTTGCTCCTGCTGGATCTCGATGCTGTTCTCCTGGCGATCCTGCGCCGAATGACGATAGTACGCCACCCCGCGCCTTGTTGGGGCATTCTTGGTCCGTTCCCAAAGCCTCATAGCTCGCCTTCCCGTCGGTTCTGTTGCCGACATTGGCACGAGCAAAGGTCTTTTCGGAACCTGTTGTCCTGTTGAAATGACATGCGGGAGACGTTGCCATGCCGGCCGATCACATAAAAGATCCGATGTGTGTGGGGGCGCTGAGTACCCCTCGGATCATGCGAGAGCCGGACGGCGGTGGCAAATGTAGGCGCCGAAGAACGTCACACCGAAGTCGCGTACAAACCCCAGCGTGCATTGACCGAGGCCACGGCCAATGGTCCGCAACACGTGCCAGAGCGCCAACGGCTCCGTTGGTGGCGCGGGGCCAGGCGAAAGGCTAATGGCATTGCTGAGTTGCACGGCCCATTCTGCGAACCGTTGCCAGTAGCGTTCAAGTCTCGCCGTATTCCGCTCGATGCCGCGACCAGTACGCTGACCGCTGAAATAGGCGCCAATGGTGTTGCTGTTCACCACTCGGTACGGTTGGGCAAAGCGCGGCAGACAACTTACGGTCTTACGGCAATGCCGGCACCGGAAGCGTCGGACTTGAAACTGCAGAACCACCCCATCGTCGTCCGTCGTGTCACGCTCATAATAACCATGGGCTTCGAGACTGCCCTCGGCCCGGCAGACCGGGCAGATTGCCGGGGACCGCACCATGCGGTGGCGTTTTCTGTCAACGTAAGTTTTCGGTCGGCATGTAATTGAAACTATAATCTGCACCGTGAAACTATGCGGCAGCTGGCCGCCACTTGATAGATAAAATCCATGCCCAGGAGCACGCCATTGCCACCAGGAAGGGCCGCCATACGCCAAGAGAACAATTCCATACCAAGACACAGGCCACAGCAACCGCGTGAGATGGGTGTACGACAGTATTCTTCATTTAGGCCGCCACAGGGAATTGGTTGTTGCGTGCGGCGCGAGTATTGAGCCAGAATGTCCAGAAGTCGGACAAGCGGCGACTGGCGTGAATGCAGCGCAAAGCC
>CAIVGD010000314.1 GCA_903905395.1 uncultured Verrucomicrobiota bacterium | reverse complement strand
GCTGGTTTTTCTCCTCCAATTTTTGATGAACAGCATCCCTCTGGTCGGCCCGGTTCTGGCCTTCCTCCTCAACGGTCCGATTCTGGGTGGCGTGTACTTCCTTTGTCGGCAGGCGATCCATGGAAAAATGAATGGTCTGGGCGATATCACGGGGACGGTCAGAGAGCGGTTCCTACCATGTTTCCTGGCCACCACCGTCTCCAGTCTGCTGGCTTTCGGCCCTTTTATTTTGGGACTCATTCCCGCGGCCGCCCTCTTTGCTTCTTCAGGGGTTTCGATGGAGAAACTGGTGGAACATCATAAGTTACTTGTGGGAATGGGACTGCCTGTTCTGGCGGGAACCTTGGGGATGTTCTATCTGCTCATAGGGTGGTCCCTCGCGGTGCCGCTCGCGGCCTGCACTGCCACCGATTTCTGGGAAGCGTTAAAAATGAGCTGGCGCGGGGTGCGGCAGAACTTCTGGTCGTATCTGGGTTTGCTCTGTGTCTTGGGGGTCATCAATGTTCTCGGAATTCTTTGTTTTGTGATCGGTCTTTTTGTGACCGTTCCGCTCACCCTCCTCGCCACGATGGCCGCCTATGACCAAATCTTCCGCATCGGAACCCCCGATCCTAGCTGACGCCGAGCTGGTCCGGAACTGCTTCGGTCTCAACGCCACCGTTCTGCCCGGGCTGGGCACTTTTCGCGCGGGCGCTCATCTGCGCGGGCTCCTGGAAATGGGCGTTGCGATCGGAGGGACTCTTCTTTTCTGCGGCACTTTTTTTTCTGCGGTGGGAAACCGGAGTGAAGACATGACTCTTTCCCAAGCCATCCTCCCGTATCTTCCGCGAATCCTTCTTTCTGTCGGGCTGGTTATCGGAAGTTGGATTTCGGGCATTTTCTACGCCAAAAGTTTATTTCGGCGCTGATTTTTAGACGAGAGCGGGTTCACCCGCAGAACGTACAGGGTGAATCCATACCATTTGCAAACGTCTTCACCATACCGGTCCGAGCGAGGAAGGGGCGGACGTGGGATTTGACGTGGGGTAAGTCTTATGAAAGATTTGATGGATGCAGACGACTTTACGGATCAATGATCAGATTTATCGGAATGCGAAAGCGGAGGCCGCGCGGAAAGGTGTGACCATGACGAAATTTCTTGAAGAGGCCCTGCAATTGAAGATGCGGCAAAATACCGAAAGGAAACCGGCGCAGATTCGGGGGGCTTTGCGATTCGAGACGCCCGCTTGGTTTGGGAGTTTGAAGAAGTACGCGAAAACTGCCAAAGGGAAGCACGACATGGAATCGATCAGGCAAAGTATCGGTCGCGGGATTGGGCGGGAGCGGGCATGACCTTCGGGTTGGACACGGATTGCGTTTTACGGATTCTTCTGGGCACTCCGGAAATCCAGGCGGAGAAGATTTTGGAGTTTATCCGAAAAACTCGGGAGGATTCTGACAAAATCGTGATTTCGGATCTGGTCGTAGCCGAGACTTATTTTGCCCTGCGGCATCATTACAAAATCTCCCAAAAGGAGGCTATCCTACGCATCCGGCAGATGTTGGATTCGGGGCTGATTTCTTGCGTGGGTGTGGCACACGAAATACTGGCTCAAGCGAAGCTCGATAGTGCGGGTCCAGGACTGATCGACCGATTGATTCATCTGGATTATCTTCGGCGGGATGCGGACCACTGGGTTACTTCTGGCAAGGCAGGGAAACGACTTCCCCACGCGAGGGTCCTCTAAATGAACTCTGAGTTATATCGGCACGCGGCATCGGCGACGGCGGGCGGGGCGCTTGGCTCTTTGATGCGTTTCGGCGTAGGGGTTTGGTTTGTGCATCACCACCCTGAATCGAAGTTTCCGTGGAACACCTTGGCCCTGAATCTCGCGGGTTGTCTGATGATTGGTTTGATCTACGGATGGGTGGAGAATCGTTGGCTGTTTGGGATTCACCTGCGGCACTTTTTGATCACGGGCATTTTGGGTGGGTTCACCACCTTTTCGGCGTTTGGAGCGGAGTCGGTTTTTCTGTTTCGACGAGGGGAGAGCCTGCTGGCGGGGGCTTATATTCTGGCCAGTGTGGCTGGGGGATTAATTCTTGCCTGGGCTGGGGAGAGGCTGTCCTACACCATCCTTTCCCGCTGAAGAAAGTTTTTGGCGGAGCCACAGGTCGTGGCCGCGGAGGATGGCGCTTTGGCCGTAACGGCGGCGGACTAAATCTGAAGCTTCGGCCAACTGGAGTCGTTCGGTGGAACTTTTCTGGGGGAGACCGGTCAGAGCTAGTTCCGGTTCGGGGAGGGCGGGGTGGAGGTTGGACAAGCGTACTCCGACCAGGCGCAGGCTCACACGGCGGTTCCAGGTACGGTGAAGTATGGGTTTGAGAATCGGGTAAAAATCATTTTCCACCGGGGAAGGTTCGGAGATGGATTCCGAGCGCATGACTTCCTCCATATCGTTGTAGCGGATTCGGAGGGTGAGGGTGCGGGCGGCGAGGTTGTCTTCGCGGAGGCGACGGCAGAGGCGGTCGGTCATGGTACGGAGGACGGCGAGGGCAAAGTTTTCATCGAGGGTGTCGGTGGCGAATGTTTCCTGTTCTCCGACTGATTTGGGTGCGTGAGTGGCGGGGATGACGGGCCGGGGATCGATGCCCATCGCGAACAAGTGGAGGGAGGGGGCGGAAGATCCTGCGAGGAGTTCGAGGTCTTCGATGGATAGATCGGCGACTTGGCTGATACGGGCGAGGCCGGCTTGGAGGTAGAGGGGTTCGGTTCGGTTGCCGATGCCGGGGAGCCAGCGGGTGGGGAGTGGGGCGAGAAATTCGCGTTCCCGGCCGGGTTCGACCTCGAGGTAGGAGTTGGGTTTACGGAGTTTCGAGGCGACTTGAGAAGCGAACTTGGTGGTGGCTAGGCCTTGGGAGACGGTGATTTTGAGAGATTGTTGGATGGCCTTGGAGATGGCGGAGGCGGAGTCGCGTGGGTGGCCGCGGAGCTGGCCGGAGAGGTCGAAGTAGCCTTCGTCGATCGAGCAGATTTCGACGTCGGGGGTGAGGTCGTAGGCGTAGGCGAACATGAGTTGGGAGAAGCGTTCGTATTTTTCGAAATCGCCGGGGACGAGGATGAGGTCGGGGCAGATGCGGCGGGCGCGGGAGGTGGGCATGGCGGTGCGGACTCCGCGGGCGCGGGCTTCGTAACTGGCGGAGGCGATGACTCCGCGTGAGGCGCCCCCGACGGCGATGGGTTTGCCGCGAAGGCGGGAATCGGCGGCCTGTTCGACCGAAGCGTAGAAGGCGTCGGCGTCGAGATGGAGGATGGAGCGGGTGGGAGGTTTCACATCGTGCGGACGAGGCAGGTGACGACGCCTTGCAGGACGGCATCTGATTCGGGGATGGATTTGGAGGGGGTGGGTGGGAG
>CAIVGD010000313.1 GCA_903905395.1 uncultured Verrucomicrobiota bacterium | reverse complement strand
TTCGGAGAGTCCGCAACAGATCCCCCGCCCTCTGGAGAGCCCGGTCCTGGGGTGGTCGTTTTTCTTCGCTCTCCTTCGAGGATGGAGTGGGCGGGATCAGTTCCTCTAAATCAATCTCATCCTCCTTCATTAGGGATGCCTCATTGGGACGCTTGATCGGGGATACTTCGGCCACCGTCGAAGCGATCGTCGCTTCACCACCCGCCCAAATTTCCGTATCAACAAAACTTCCACTTGCCAGATCCACGTCGGGCGGCAGCGGACGCCCTGTTTCCGTCTGCCCACCCGGAAGAAGAATCTCCCCCTGCATCCGAAAGAGGGAACGACCCGAAGATAGCCGCGTCTCGGCCAACCAGCCGAACTGACCCGCCGTCGCCTGCCCCAACAAAATTCCCCCACCCCGCTCCTGAAGGATCGACGCGACCAACTCCCCCGCCCCCCGCAGATTCGGCCCCACCAACACAATCAACGGAATGCCCGCCCCAAGTCCGAGAGGTTGCCGATCCGATCGAAAGACCTTTTCCCGCCCCGCTCCGTCTCGCCACGTGAAAAGCACCTCCCCTGGCGTGATAAAGAGTCCGCACACCTCAGCCACCGATTCCAATTTCTGCGAGGGCAGGCATTCCCGCAGATCCAAAACCGCGCCGAGCGGATTTTTCTGCCGCCACACCGCCCAGTCCCGCCCGATCGCTTCCGCCAACGCCGACCCCAAATTCCGCACCCGCCAGTACGCCACATTGCCAGGCAGCCATTCCGCCACCCAGGGGCGTTCGGGCGAAGCGATCTTGGCCGGTTCAGCCACTGCGATGTGGCCGTTCGATTGCTCAAGAATCCGTGTGATTTTCGTTGGCGTGGCATCCGCAGGAATCACGCCGCCCTCCGTTCCTAAAAGACGCGCGATCTCCATCGCCTCCGCCGGTTTCAGTAAACTCACAGGTGATGGGGCGGACAACGCCGCTGCTCGAATTGGAGTGGAACTTTGCGAAGAAGCCGAAGGCGCCAAATTTCTGGCTCGGATTTTTCCCATCACTTCCGATCCCTTGGCCCGGATCATGGGTATTTCGGGAGCCACCAAAACTCCAGCAAGAAGCCCGATGGCCAAAAGAGCAAGGACGCGGGCGGTTTTCATGGATTTATCATTCTAGCTTCCATCTTCGATTTTTCCACCCTGACTTGCTGGGCTTAGCGGACAACTTTTCCCAGTGCCCGATAGCCTATATCCCGGCGAAAATGCATCCCTTCGAAAGAAACTGTCTTCGCCGCCGCATACGCCCGCTCCCGGGCCGTTTGCAAATCATCACCCCAGCCCGTCGCCGCCAGCACTCGGCCTCCCGCCACCATAATTTTCCCAGCCGCCATCTTGGTCCCCGCATGGAAGATAGCCGAGTCCGCCCCCGTCTTACCCATCTGGATTTTTTGTCCCAGCACCGGTTGGGCGGGATAACCCGGCGCCGCTAACACCACCGTCAGAGCCGCGCCCGTCCGTGTTTGCAGGGAAATCTTGGCCAGATCCCCATCCGCCGCCGCCCCCAACAAATCCCACAACGGCGTCTCGATCAAAGGCAAAATCACCTCCGTCTCCGGATCGCCAAACCGGCAGTTGAACTCCAGCACCTTCGGCCCCTCCCGAGTCAGCATCAGTCCCGCATAAAGAATCCCGCGGTAATCGATCCCGCGCGCCGCCAAACCCGCCAACGTCGGCAGGAGAATCTTATCCCTCACTTCGCGCAGAAGTTCCGGGGTGGCCTTCGGCGCTGGCGCATAGGCACCCATTCCACCCGTGTTCAATCCCGTGTCCCCTTCTCCCACCCTTTTATGGTCTTGTGCAGAAGGTAGGATCACCAGATTCCTCCCATCCGTCACCGCGTGAACGCTCAACTCCTCACCATCCAAAAACTCCTCAATCAACACCCTCGCCCCCGCATCCCCAAAGACGCGGTCGGCCATCATCTCACGGATCGCCTTGGCCGCCTCCTCGTGGGTCTCCGCAATGACCACCCCCTTGCCCGCCGCCAATCCATCCGCCTTCACCACTTGACGACAAGGGAGAGATCCGCTGAATCGGATGGCTTCCGTCACATCCTTGAACGATCCCGCTCGCGCCGTCGGAATTTTTTGCGAAACGAGCAGATCCTTGCAAAACGATTTACTTCCCTCCAACTGGGCCCCTTGGGCTCCCGGACCCAATACCCGCAGACCAGCCTCGCGCAAACGGTCGGCCAACCCCGCGCACAGCGGCACTTCCGGCCCCACGACGACCAGTCCGGGTTTTTCCGTTTTTGCCCAACGGATAATTCCCGCGAGATCCGTGGCTGGAAGTGGAAGATTGCTACCGATTAAGGCCGTGCCGGCGTTGCCTGGGGCAAACCAGATTTTTTGGATCCGCGGGTCGCGTGCGAACGCCCACCCCAGGGCATGTTCCCTGCCCCCGCCGCCGATGATGAGAACCGTATATGTCTCTGCCATGAAGCGTTCTGTTCTCGCAACTCACAAGAATTTCGAAAGCAAAGATTTCCATCGATTAAGAGCCCTTTCGCATCCGCTTTGAAAGGAGTTAAGCTACACCCTATGCGTTCGATTCTTTTTCTGCTGGTTGCACTGCTAATCCAAAGTGGGATGGCTCAACAACCCGCCCCCTTCCCCTGGCAGGATGGTGAAAAGCTCACCTACCTCGTCGAGTGGGGCCCCTTGGATGCGGCCGAGGCCACCTTCACCGCAAAAAAAGAAGAGAAGCGGGATGGGGTGGAACGCTTTGAACTTTTTCTCCGTTCCCGCGGCCCCATCGAGGCCTTCTACCCTATCCGAAGCCGGCTCACTTCCCTCACCCAACTTCACCCGTGGCGATCTGTGGAATATATTCAAGACCGCAGTGAAGGTGGCAACATCCGCCAACGCCGCA
>CAIVGD010000312.1 GCA_903905395.1 uncultured Verrucomicrobiota bacterium | reverse complement strand
TTTGGTTAAGTTGGGAAAGCTTGAGGAGGCGATTACGGCTTTGCAAAAGTTGGTGGAGTTGAAGCCGAGGGATCAGTTGGCGTACACAAGTTTGTCGTTGGCGTTGGGTCGCGCTGGAAAGATCAAGGAAGCCGAGGAAATGGCGGCTAAAGCGAAAGTGGCGGCATGGGGCGGGGATCCCGCGGTCGCGGGACGCGGAGGACCGCGTAGTTGAAGATTAAGTTGGCCCTACTTCGCTCGTCCCGCCTTGCGGGACAGAGCTACGAAGGGCCCTCGCGGGGCGAGGGAGTTGAAGTCAGAAGAGCTGAGAATTGATGGCTAAGGTAGAGGCGGCATCTCCGAGGCCGCCTAGCTGGACGAACAAGATTGAAAAATCAACACAGGCGTTCTCTGGACAGACGCCCGACTTTTAGTTTTGAGGTTGGGAGAAGTAGCGCTTGGTTTCCGAGGCTACGACGCCACTGAGGAGAAGAAGTGCTACAAGATTGGGGATGGCCATGAGGCCGTTCATCATGTCGCAGAAGTTCCAGACGGCGTCGCTTTTCCAGACGCAACCGATAAAAACGGCGACGACCCAAAACAGTCGATAAATAAAGACGGAGTGGATCCCAAACAGGTACTCCACCGCCTTTTCTCCATAGTAAGCCCATCCCAGAATGGTGGAGAAAACGAAGGTAAGTAGGCCGCCGATGAGAATGATATCGCCAAAAATCCCGAGATGGCTGAAGGCTCGATCGCAAAGAGTTGCCTTGGTCAGCCCGGTGCCGGTCCAATCTCCCGAGCTCACGATGACCAACCCCGTGAGGGCACAGACAACCACCGTGTCCCAAAACGTTCCCGTGCTGGAAACGAGGGCTTGGCGGACAGGGTCCCTCGTGCGCGCCGCGGCGGCGACGATGGGAGCGCTGCCCAGGCCGGATTCGTTGGAAAAAAGACCACGGGCAATTCCGTAACGCATAGCTTCAGCGATGCCCGCTCCGACAAAACCGCCCACTGCCGCCTGTCCGCTGAATGCGGAGCTCAGAATGAGAGAGAGAGTGGCGGGCAAGCGATCCCACGTGTAGGCCAGAATGATGAAGCAACCCGCCACATAGAATAGAGCCATGAATGGCACTAGAATTGTGCAGAATCGGGCGATTGATTTAATTCCGCCTAAAATTACGAGGGCGGTGATCAAGGAGAGAAGGAGTCCCACGCCGAAGTGGATGGTGGCGTCGGGGAAGGTCAGGGAGAGAACGACCTTCTTGGCGACGATCATGTCCGAGATGGCGTTGGATTGAGCCATGTTGCCGATACCAAAAGCGGCGATCGCGGTGAAGACGGCGAACAGAATTCCCGCCCAGCGGGCACGGAGGGCTCGTTCCAAAACGTACATGGGTCCGCCGGACATTTGTCCCTTTGAGTTCGTAACCCGATATTTGACGGAGAGAAGGGCTTCTCCGTATTTGGTGGCGATGCCGAAGACTCCAGTCAGCCACATCCAGAGAACAGCTCCGGGACCGCCAAGAAGGACGGCTCCCGCCACGCCGTAGATGTTTCCGGTGCCGATGGTTGCCGCTAGAGCCGTGGTCAACGCTCCAAACTGGCTGACATCCCCGGGTGCGCCGGTGTCTTTGGAGATGGAAAGACGAATCGCTTTGCCCAGATGGCGTTGGATGAAACCTGTGCGCCAGGTAAGAAATAGATGGGTTCCGGCGAGAAGATAAATCAGCCAAGGTCCCCAGACCCAGTTGGCGGCGTTGGCGATCCATGAATCCAGATGGGGCATGTGGGTGTGGTTAGTTTGGGGTGGAGGGAGATGGCAAAGTTATTTCTTTGGAGTGGATTTCTGATTTTCGATGGGGTGGATCTTACCCCTCAATGTTACGACGGGTCCACCTAAGGCAAGAGCTCGGCGGTAGGCGTCAGTGGCTTGAGCTTGCTGACCGAGTCGGGCGGAGATGTCCCCGTAATGTTCGAGGAGGGTGGGATCATCCGGCACCTGACGAAGGGCTTCTTGGAGGAGAGGTTGAGCGGCCTGAGCATTGCCCAAACGAAAAAGAGCCCAAGCTTGGCTGTCTAGGTAGGCGGGGTTGCCAGGACTTAATTCGACTGCTTTTTCGATCATGGCCAGAGCTTCGTGTAGATTACGGCCCCGCTCCGCCCACATGTAACCCAGATAATTTAAAGATTGGTGGTGAGAAGGATTGAGTTGCAGGGCTCGCCGGAGGGCGGCTTCGGAGCGGCTGGGTTGGCCGGACTGTTCGCAGGCGGCTCCGTACTCAAAGTAAAAGCCTGCATCGAGAATCTCGGGCCGGTTCTGGGCGAGGCGTTCGACTTGGGCAAAACTGGAGGCAGCCTCGGCCATCCGGTCCTGCGCTTTTTCCGTGAGGCCTCGCACGAGAAGTAACTGGAGAGAGTCGGGATGAGACGCCGTGGCGGCCTGCAAAGTGCGGGCGGCGCGTCGGGGTTGGTTCTGTTTTAACTGGAGCAGGGCCAACCGGAGGACATCGGTGAGGGGAGGTGATTCCACGGAGTGAAGAGCGAGGACGCGATAAATCTCGGCTCGGGCGGGAATGTTAAGTTCCTCATAAAGATTTCCAAGAACGGGATAAAGATTTGACCGCTCCGGTTTTTCCATGGCGACGATATGGAGATAGGGATCGGCCTCAGAGGGTTGGCCGGCAAGGATCAGGACGGCGGCTAACTGCTCAAGGAGTGGAAGCTCCTCAGGCCTTTCGTCGGTTAAATCGCGCAGATAACGAATCGCGCTTGGTAGATCGTCGGCGGCGAGGGCGATCTCCGCGGCGCGCAGGGAGACTCCGGCAAGACCGGGATTCAAATCCGCAGCCCGGATAAACGCGGGGAGAACAGATGCGGCGATTTCCCGTTGTGATTTTCGGGAGAGGGCAAGGCCGGAACGCAGGAGGCCTTCCGCCACACGGGCGAGCCGACCCGGATCGTCCACATTCCATCCAGCTAGGGATGTTAAGGCATCGCGCTGGGCGACCACCGCCGCTTCCCCTTGTTGATCTGCAATGAGGGCGAGACAGAGGAGGGTGCAGCGTTCCGGTTCATCAGCGGAAGACGACGGGAGTTTTTGGAGAATCTCCAGTGCTTCCGAGTTGCGTTTGAGATCCAACAGGGTTGCGGCTTTGGCGAGGGCGGCTTGACGCGAGCCGGGGTCGGATTCTAGGGCGCGAGAGTACGCTTCGAATGCGGTCTGGCTTTGACCGAGGATGTCTGCGCGACGACCTTCGGCAAAGGAAAGTGCAGAATCGACCCGTTCACTACGCACGAGATCGCCAGCGCAAAGCGTCAGCGGAACAAGCGCAAGGAGGGCGACAAGCGCCCCGCCCTTACGTCTTGTAGCGGAGACGCTTCTTATGGCGGTTCGCGCGACTGCGCTTGCGGCGCTTGTGTTTCGCGATTTTCGATTTCCGCTTCTTCTTAACTGAACCCATATGTGCATCGTGGCGTTACACCACTCAGGTGACAACCTTATTCAACGGGTATTCGATGATGCCCTCGGCGCCGAGTTTTTTAAGACGTGGGATCAGCGAGCGGACGATTTTTTCCTCCATGACGGTTTCCACGGCGACCCAACCGTCGCGAGCCAATGGGGAGATGGTCGGGTCACGAAGGGAGGAAAGAGTTG
>CAIVGD010000311.1 GCA_903905395.1 uncultured Verrucomicrobiota bacterium | reverse complement strand
CGTTATTTCGTCATTGGTCATTAACCCGCACCCGTGCCCGCCACTTCCCATCATTAGGGTTTATTTCGTCATTAGGCGCTATTTCGTCGTTAGGATTTACTCTGTTATTAGGAATTGCTCATTAATCACTTTGCGTTATTTAGTCATTAGGGCTTAGTCATTAGTCATTAACCCCCAGCCCGTGCCTGCCAATTCTAACAGACGCTCCCAAGCCGTTTTCCTCGACCGTGACGGCGTGATTAACCGAGCGGTGGTACGCGATGGTAAGCCATATCCGCCAGCTCGGGCTGAGGAATTTGAGATGTTGCCTGGCGTGCCAGAGGGCTGCTGCGCCCTAAAAGCCGCCGGGTTCCTGCTGGTCGTGGCGACGAACCAGCCGGATGTAGGCCGAGGCACGCAAAAGCGGGAAGTGGTTGAAGCCATGCATGCGCGGATGTGCGCTTTGCTGCCGATTGACCGCGTGGAAGTTTGTTACGATGCCGGCGGCGGCGCCCCGTCGCCGCTGCGAAAGCCTGCCCCAGGTATGCTTTTGGCCGCTGCGGAGGCGCTCGGGATTGATCTGGTGCAGAGCTGGATGGTCGGCGATCGCTGGCGCGACATCGAGTGCGGTAGGGCAGCGGGTTGCCGCACCATCTTCATTGACTATGGCTACCAAGAGAAACTCGTGGCACCTCCGACCCATACGGTGCGCGACTTTGCCGCAGCGGTGAGGATTATTTTGGATGACCGGCCTCGGCATGGCCGCGAAGAAGCACAGCACGGCGATACTGCGATGAAAGCCGAGAGGCTAGCGTGCTAGAGACGGGAGCATTGCCCTCTCCCCGTCCCTCTCCGCCTCAGAGAGGCAGAGGGGCCCGCAGGTCAAATGAGGGGGATAGGCCAACATCCAGTATCAGGGGTCTGAATTACCCGAAGTGCTTCCAAGAGTGGATCTCGGAAGCGGAGCAGCAGGGAGGGAAGGCGCGTTGGCGAGGCGTATCGGCTCGCACCCGATCTGCGTAAGTGTCAACGCTGGCAAAAGGGCGGCAGGCAAAGATCTCGCATGAACATCAATAACAAAATACGAGGGTTCAGACAAATCTGGCAGTTTGACAATCGCTGGCACTTGATAGCTTCGCGGATTCTCTTCCCGCGAGAGCCTGTAAACATTTTGCGGATCGGCGCTATGCGAATCCTTGAAGATCATTCAGCGGGCGATGCTGACGGCGCGCGAAATGTGGTAGCATCGCCGATGTACAGACAATATTTGGGGGCAATGGGGTTGAAATCCCCTCTGAACGTATTGGACCTCGGCGCGAACAATGGCGGATTTCCTCTACTGCTGAAGGTCACCGGCTGTGCTCTGAAAAGAGTGGTTTGTGTGGAGATGAATCCGAAGACGTTTTCACGATTGAGATACAACATCGAAAGCAATCTGGCGAATGGCTTTATCTTGCTCAACGCGGCCGTCTGCGGCCATCCGCGAGAGCTTACGCTCAAGCTCAGCGGGGGCGGCACGGGCGACAGCATTTATCAAAAAACAGAGCCGGGAGAAAGCGGATCGACCTACAAAGTAAAAGGGATGACATTTGATGAGGTTTACGAACACGCATTCCAGAATGAAATTGTTGACTTGTGTAAGATGGACATTGAAGGCGCGGAATACGAAGTCTTCGCAACGCCCAATCATAAGAATATTGAAAACTGTCGTTATTTGATAATAGAAATACACGACGGCGCGGGTCGCGAGCCTGAAAGACTTTTGCAGAAGATAAATGAGCTTGGATTTGTCGAAATTCCTGCGTCTAAAGAAAGAGGAGAATCCATTTTCAGCTTCAGAAATACAAAAATGAAACCATGAAACCTGTTGATAGAGCTATGAAAAGCATCGAATCCATCCCGATCCAGATCTTCGCAGATGGGGCTGACAAGCAAGGCATTTTGGACCTGTATGGCAAACCCTACATCAAGGGGTTGACGACGAACCCGACCCTTATGCGGAAGGCGGGCATTTCCAATTATGAGGCGTTTGCGAAGGAGATTCTGCAAACGGTGACAGACAAGCCAATTTCCTTCGAGGTCTTTTCGGACGAATTCCCCGAGATGCGGCGGCAGGCCCTGAAGATCAACTCTTGGGCAAAGAACATTTACGTCAAGATACCCATCACCAACACACGTGAGGAATCCTCCTTGCCGCTGATTCGGGAGTTGGCGGGCGAAGGCGTGAAGTTGAACGTGACTGCCATTCTCACACCTGAACAGGTGCGCGGAGTATCGGAAAACCTTCACTCCAAAGTGTCGGCCGTGGTTTCAGTTTTTGCCGGGCGCATCGCGGACACTGGAGTTGATCCCGAGCCGATCATGCGGGCCAGTCGCGTGCTGCTGGCGCACAAGCCACAGGCCGAGTTGCTTTGGGCAAGCGTGCGAGAGGTGCTCAACGTTTTCCAAGCCGCAGCTTGCGGCTGTCACATCGTGACGGTTCCCCACGATATCCTGGCGAAACTCGCGAAGCTGGGCGGGATGCCTTTGGCTGAACTTTCCCTGGATACGGTCAGGATGTTCGCGAGGGACGCCCAGGTTTCGGGATTCGTGTTGTGAGGCAGGCGAGGGCAGGCATTCGGATGGGCGAGCGACAATGAGGATTACGCACATCCAGTCATTGTTCTCAGTGGACCACGGTGGTCCTACTCAGAGCTTGCGTCACATTGTCAAAGCTCAAGCCGGCAAGCACCAGGTGAGCTTGCGGGTGCTGGATGGGTTCCCAGGAGCGGCCCCCTGCGAGGTGCTGGACGGGGGAATCGACCAGATGGCCTTTCAAGTTGATTGGCCGTGGCGCATGGGAGCCTCAAAGGGCTTGAAAAGGCAGTTACGGGCGGATCCCACGCCGGATATTTACCATCTTCATGGGACATGGCACCGGGCGCCTTATTACGGCGCGGTTGAAGCAAGGCGAAGGCGATGCCCATATATCCTGGAGCTTTATGGCAGTTATGACGCCCCGAATCTGCAATGGAAACCTGTTCGCAAGTGGGTTTTCCGACTTTGGTTTCAAGACCGCGTCTTGCGGAGTGCGGCATGTCTTCACGTTAACTCCGAAAACGAAGGTAAGCGGCTTCGCCAAATGGGATTCAGCAACCCGATCGCAGTCGTGCCGGGTCCGATTAACTTTGCGTCACTTTCATCGCTCAGCGCGCAACGACCACGCTTGCGGGAAGATGTTTGTCGGTTTGTCCTATACCTTGCCAGAATCGACCGAAAGAAGGGCATTGAGTACCTGATCGAGGCATGGGCGCACGTCGCTCCCAAGTTGGGAGGGATGCAGTTGGTGATAGCCGGCCCGGGCGAATTGGCATCCGTTCAACATTATCAGTCCATAGTGCTCCCGTCGCCGGTTGCCAATTCAGTTCACTGGCTGGGGCGAGTGTCTGAGGAAGAAAAGGTGTGGCTGTATCGCAACGCGTGCCTTTATGTGCTACCCTCGGCGAACGAGAATTTCGGGAACACCATCGCCGAGGCGCTCGCGTGCGGAACACCCGTCATTACGACGAAGCACACGCCTTGGGAGTGTCTGGAGACTCACCGCTGCGGTTGGTGGATCAACCGGGACACTCCCACGCTGGTTGATACGTTGCTCACAGCATGCTCCCTGGATGGCAAGGCTTTGGACGAGATGGGGAGGCGGGGCGCTGCGCTTGTCCGGGAGCGATTCTCGCTTGATTCTGTGGCGGCCTCGACGGACGCGCTCTACGGATGGTGCCTTGGCGGAGCGCGTCCCGATCACTTATTAATTGTCTGACTGCTGGGCATGTTCTTGTTGGGTCTTAGTTGCATCGATCTTCCGCGAGCTGGATCTTGTTTTTCTACCGGAAAGTAAACCGTGAGCCGCATCTGCTCGCGGGTAATGTTGTGCAGCCGTGATATTTCTCTGCCAAGTCTTCCATCCTGACTACCAGGCGACTAGCCAGGTTCTCTCGGAACTGATGTTCGAACTGGCGCGTTGCGGACAAGCCGTCCACGTTGTCTGCGGCTGGCCATTGGCCTCACCTGACGCCATGGCGGCGGGAGTGCCGAAAACGGAGCGTCTCAACGGTCTGCAGATCGAGCGCGCGGGATTCAGGGTCAACTTCAAGCGAAACCTCTTCCTGCGCGGTCTTGGCTACGGCTCGTACCTGGGCGGCTCAATGCGCAGGTTGCTGTTCTGCAATCGAGGGTCGTTTGTGCTTGGCTGCACCAACCCACCGCTCATGCCCGCCCTGATCTGGTGTGCCTCTTTTTTCCGGCAGCAATCCTATGTCCTGCTCCTCCATGACGTTTACCCGGATGGCTTGGTAGCGCTTGGAAAAATCAAGCGCGGCGGCATGGTGGACAGGCTTTGGACGGCGGTAAATCGCCGAGCCTTCCAGAGGGCAGAAAGGATTCTAGTGCTGGGCCGCGATATGGCCACACTGGTCGAGCGTCGGTATGGTTGTCGTCCTGAAGCCATCCGCTACATCCCGCATTGGAGCCAGAACGAACTATCCCCGCCCGCGCGTCCGGAAGAGACACGCCTTTGGTCGCGCCTCGGCCTGAACGCAAACTTCGTAGTGCAATACTCCGGGAACATGGGTCTCTGGCATGACATCAACACTCTGGTGCGCGCCGCGCATCATCTGCTCGCGCACAAGCATATCAAGTTTCTGTTCTTTGGCGACGGGAGGCGCAAGAGCGAGGCTCGCGCTCTTGCCGAGGATCTCCGCGCGACCAACATAACTTGGTTGCCCTTTCAGCCTAAAGAAACCCTCAACGATTCGCTGGCGTGCTGTCATCTGGCGCTCATATCGCAGCGTGAAGGGCTGCAAGGTGTGGCGGTTCCGTGCAAACTGTATGGCATCCTGGCCTCGGGCCGCGGCGTCATGGGCCTTGTGCCCTCGGATTCGGAAACCGCCATGGTCATCAATGAGGAGATGTGCGGGCGAGTGTTCAAACCGGACGATGCTCCGGGGCTGGCCGCCGCTATCTTGGACTTGTCAAACAGACCCGAGGAGGTGAGGCAAATGGGAGAACGAGCGCGGAGTGCGTATCAGCAGAAGTACACTTTGCACCACGCGGTCGAAAGGTTTTCCGAGGCGATCTCTGGCTTGCTGTGAGCATTGTCTCCATTGCTACATGAGGGATGGGGAGGGGGGGCGG
>CAIVGD010000310.1 GCA_903905395.1 uncultured Verrucomicrobiota bacterium | reverse complement strand
TGCGCAACAAGCCAACCCCATCGGCATCGGCCATAAGGAATTTTTTCTCATCCAATTCACCGCCGCGTCGAGAGTGGTCAGAACCACATTCCCCTCCACTTTGGAGTTGTAGGCCAGTTCACCCGTAGTCGTGGACATGCGAAAATCCTAGATAGGGTTTGGACAAGGGCAAGGCTCGCCGGGGATAATCAGTCGGGCTTGACCCTGGGATGAACTCCCTGCATCCAAGCTGGATGCTCTTTGCGACTCTGGAAATGGGCGTCCCACCTTCGCTCTGGATCCTCGCCCCTTTTGCCATCCTCTTGGGGGCGATCGCCCTGGGTCCCCTGCTCACCCCTCGTATCTGGCATGAACGTTACCACATCTTCAGCGTCTGCCTGGCTATCATCGTGGTGGTCTATTACTTGCTGGGGCGGAGGCAAGGCGAACCTCTGGTCCACGCACTGCAGGAATACATCAGCTTCATGGCGCTGATCGGATCCCTTTTTGTGGTCACCGGGGGAATCCATCTGGGTGTCGCGGGCGAGGCTACCCCGATTCGAAATGTGGTTTTTTTGGGAATCGGTGCGGTCTTGGCTAATGTGGTGGGAACAACGGGGGCCGCCATGCTTCTCATCCGGCCCTGGATTCGGATGAACCGATACCGCATCACGGGTTTTCACATTGTTTTTTTCATCTTCATCGTTGCCAATGTGGGGGGTTGTCTCACCCCGGTCGGCGACCCCCCCCTTTTCCTCGGTTACCTCCGCGGTGTGCCCTTCCTCTGGACCCTCGAACATCTTTGGCCGGACTGGCTCTTCGTCATGGGACTTCTTTTGGTGGTGTTCTACATTATGGATCGCAGGAATTTTCGCCGGGCTCCGCGCGAGGTTCGAGAGATTGAAACCGCCCACGAGACTTTTCAAATCGATGGATGGAAGAATTCATTCTTCATCGGGGTGATTCTTTTGGCGGTTCTGCTCCGCGGTTGGGGCGTTCCCTGGGGCGTTCCGGAGGTAATCATGGCCGCCACCGCCTGGGCCGCCTACCGCACCACCGACCCACGTATCAGGAAAAGGAACGATTTTTCATTCGGACCGATCCAAGAGGTGGGCTGGCTCTTTTTTGGGATTTTCGCCACTCTCGTACCCGTCATTCATGCCTTGACCGTGTACGCCAATGTTCTGGGTCATCCCTCCAATCTCCAGTACTACTGGATGACCGGATCCATGTCCGCCTTTCTCGATAACGCCCCCACCTACCTCACCTTTCTCACTCTCGGACTGACCCTGCATGATCCCCCCTTTCATCTTCTGAATTCATCCGAAGTCGCCCTCTTTGCGGCACGGAATCCGCACACGCTGGCCGCCATCTCCCTCGGAGCCGTCTTTTTTGGTGCCGCGACGTATATTGGAAACGGTCCGAACCTGCTCGTGAAGGCGATCGCCGAATCCTCCAAGATCAGGACCCCGGGATTTTTCGGATATATCTTTTTCTTCACGCTCCCCATCTTGATTCCCATTCTCGCCCTCGCCGGATGGTTTTTTATCGCCTGACCCCCGAGCTAGGGCGACTAGATCCATGTGCCTCACGAAAGCCTCCGCATCGTGGGTGGGCATCGTACGAGGATGCATGTTCTTGCCTGATATTGAATCCACGGCTAAGGTGATGTCCGCCCGATGACTTTTCAAAGATCAGCCGGTATCCTCCTTCACCCCACCTCTTTGCCGGGCCGTTATGGAATGGGAGAGATCGGACCAGAAGCCCATCGCTGGCTCGCTCACCTGAGCACCATGTCCCAGAAGCTCTGGCAGGTTCTGCCATTGGGACCTACCGGCTATGCCGACTCCCCCTACCAAACTCTCTCCACCTTTGCCGGCAATCCTATGCTCATCTCCCTCGCCGCTCTCAGAGACGAGGGCCTCCTCCACGAGGATGACTTGAAAGATTTTCCATCCCTTCCCGAAACCCACGTTGATTACGGTCCCGCCATTCTCGCCCGCTCCTCCGTTTTAAAAAAAGCCGCCCAATCTTTTTCCCGGAAAGCCTCGCCTGCTCTGAAAGCGGGCTTCGTGCGGTTTGAGGAGGAAAACTCCTCCTGGCTCGACGACTTCACTCTCTTTTCCGCCCTCAAGGCGCAGTACGGCGGTGGCCCCTGGGTAAACTGGCCGGCCCCCATCGTCCACAGGGAGGCAACTGCCTTGGTTGCCGCCCGAAAAAAACACGCCACGGCCATCCGCCATTCCAAGATTCTTCAGTTTCTTTTTAATCACCAGTGGAACTCCCTGCGGCGGGAAGCCAAAAAACGCGGAATCTCCATCATCGGGGACATCCCCATATTCGTCGCCCACGACAGCTCCGATGTCTGGTGCCGCCCGGAACTTTTCTTTCTCAAAAAGAACGGCCAGCCCACGGTCATCGCAGGAGTACCCCCCGACTATTTCAGCACCACCGGACAGCGCTGGGGCAACCCCCTCTACCGCTGGGATGCCCATGAAGAAGAGGGCTTCTCTTGGTGGATTTCACGCCTCCGCAGTACTTTTCAACTCTATGACATCGTCCGGATCGACCACTTTCGCGGGTTTGCCGCCAACTGGGAGATTGCAGCCAGCGAACCCACCGCCGTGAAAGGCCGCTGGGCCCCTGGACCGGGTCGGAAACTTTTTGATGCCGCCCGCAAAGTCTTGGGCAATCTCCCCATCATCGCAGAAGACTTGGGAGTGATCACACCAGATGTGGACGCTCTGCGCGAGGCACTCGGCTATCCTGGGATGCGCATCCTCCAGTTTGCGTTCGGGGATGATCCCAAGGCAGCCGCTTTCCGTCCTGAAAGCTACCCGCCCAACTGCGCGGTTTACACAGGCACCCATGATAACGACACCACGGTAGGTTGGTACAATAGTGAACCGGGCAAGGATTCTACCCGCAGTGCCGAACAGATCGCCCGGGAACAGCATACTGTGCGAAACTATCTCTCCTCCGACGGATCCCAAATACAGTGGGACCTGATCGCCTTGGCTCTGCGATCCCCTGCCAACACGGCGGTGTATCCGTTGCAGGATGTTCTGGGTCTCGGCTCGGAGGCGCGGATGAATGTGCCCGGTCGTGAAAGCGGAAACTGGTCGTGGCGCTTTCGCTGGGAACAGTTAACCAAGGAAATCGAAAAACGCCTCAGCAGTCTGACTCAAGAATCGAATCGCAGTTAAGTAGCTGCGGACACTCGTCCTGAGCCGAGTGAGACGGCCAGCCGTACAAAAAAATCTTACTTAATCCAACTCGGATCTTGGATGATGAACTGGAGTTTCCCTTTGTAGATGCCGAGTTCTCCCAGCATCTTCACCTTACTGCCCTTGGCAAGGAGACGGATCGAAGTATTTAAGTTTTTGTCAAAAGAATGGAGTGAGTATGGTTTGTCATCCACCTCGATTTCTAGCGGCCGGATTTTGGAAAGAGTTCCATTCACGACAAAGATCTCACCCATCGCCTTCGCTATTTCCTCGGGAT
>CAIVGD010000309.1 GCA_903905395.1 uncultured Verrucomicrobiota bacterium | reverse complement strand
GCAAAAGCTTATCTCTGCCCGAAGATGAACTTATGGAAATGGCCGTGGTTATGGAACATGCGGACTGGCTCATCGTGGATAAACCGGCCGGACTTCTAGTCCATCCCACCCGACCCGACGGCACCGTCACCCTCATCGATCTCCTGCGCGAAGAGTATCCCGACGAATTTCTCAGCCTCGTCAGTCGGCTCGATCGTGAAACCAGCGGACTGCTATTGGCCGGTCGCGGCAAAGAGAACGCCTCCACTCTTGGAAAAATGCAGCAGCGTCGGGAAATTCATAAAAGCTACCTCGCCTTGGTCCATGGACGCCCCTCCGATAGCGGGGTCATTGATCAGCCTCTCGACCGGCTGGGCAAACACCAGCTTAGCCAGATTTATATCCGCCAAGCCGTCATCCCCGGCACCTATCCAGCCACCACCGAATACAAAACCCTCGAAACCCGCACCCATCCCAAGTTCGGAGAGATAAGCCTGGTCGAAGCCACCCCAAAGACCGGACGACTCCACCAGATCCGTGCCCACTTCGAACATATCGGATGCCCAGTCCTAAATGATAAGATTTACGGGCAGACCGACGAGGTCTTTATTGGCTATATCGATAAAGTGACTAGAAATGAGCCAAAAATGGCCAGACATAGCTTACATTCCTCTAAAATATCATTCATTTGGCTGGATTCATCTGTTTCTACTGAAATTCCGCTTCCTGACGACCTTTCCGCCATCTGGTTGGGGTCTAACCCACCTCTGACCCCGTGCTCGCATTCAGATGAGTGAGCCGATCTATCGTTTGCCACCGTTTAAGGTGGAGAAGGTTCTGCTGGCGACGGCGGAGACGATTGATTGGGGGTTGAAGCTCCTCGGCATTCCTCCACTTTGGAAGGAAACGAAGGGACAGGGAATCAAGGTTGGTGTCCTCGATACCGGTATCGCCCTAGAACATCCCGACCTCAAACCCGCCATCCTCGAAGCCCGAGACTTCACCCGTAGCCCCTCCGATGCTTACGACGCCCAGGGGCACGGCACCCACGTGTGTGGAATAATCTCCGCCCGTCGCAACGCCAACGGGATCGTCGGGGTCGCGCCCGAAACCCAGCTGCTCATGGCCAAAGTTCTCAACGACGAAGGTAGTGGCACCAGCGCCGACATCGTCGCCGGCATTCGCTGGGCTGTGGAAGCTGGAGCCGACATCCTCTCCATGAGTCTCGGTAGTCCTGAACCGGACGAAGAGATTCACCATGCCCTCCGCGACGCGATTCAAAAGGGGGTCTTCGTTATCACTGCGGCCGGCAACGAAGGGCCCGCCCTGGATACGGTGGGGTATCCCGCAGGATTTCCCGAAATGGTGGCCGTCGGGTCCATTGACCGACAAAAGAAGCTCTCCTCATTTTCCTCCCGCGGACGCCAAGTGGATATCGTCGCACCTGGAGATAAGATCACTTCGTGCTATCCACCCCGAGGTTATGCGGTGCTCAGCGGAACTTCCATGGCGACCCCGTTTGTTTCGGGAGTCGTCGCCCTCTCGTTGGCTAAACATCGCAAGATGGGTGGAAAGACACCGTTAAAAACACAGCAGGATCTCATCGAACATCTTTGTCGAACTGCGGACGATGCCGGATCCGTAGGGTTTGATCCGTTGTACGGGTGCGGAATTATCAATCCAGCGAAGTTGATCAGGGGGTGAAGGCGGATGGCGCCGCGGACGGGAGAAGATTGAAGATAGGGAATTTCGAAGTTGGAAGTTTAGATAGCGGCGGCATCTCCGAGGCCGCCTAGCTGACAGGTTCAAATTACAAAACAAATGTAGGGCGTCCGTCCGTGGGCGCCGTCAGAATTCAAGACTGACGGTGGGTCGCGCGACTGCGGGAGCCGCCCTACAGTTGTTTTCGGT
>CAIVGD010000308.1 GCA_903905395.1 uncultured Verrucomicrobiota bacterium | reverse complement strand
GGCCATGAACGCGGCCCCGATGCTGACGAGGATCCCGAATACGGTCGCCCATCGTCCCATCCAAAGGTAGTGGTTGTCGGATTTTCTTGGAGCCAAGTAACTCTGGTAGATGTCATAGGTCCAAACCGTGTTGAAGGCGGTGACATTTCCGGCCATGCCCGCCATGAAGGATGCCATAAGGGCGGTAAATCCCAATCCGAGCAGACCCGGCGGAAAGTAGTGGGCGAGCATCGATGGGATCACCATGTTGTAATCGGGATGACCGTCGGCACCCGAAGGCAGAAAGGCTCCTCCACTCTGGTTGTTCAGTGCGATGGCAATCATGCCCGGCAGGATGACGAGAACGGGGAAAAGCATCTTCGGTCCGGCGGCAATGAGTGGGGTGCGACGGGCGGCCGACATGGATTTCGCGGCCATCGCGCGCTGAACGACAAGAAAATCCGTGCACCAGTATCCAAAGGAAAGCACGAACCCGAGACCCATGACCATGGCAAACCAATTGACACCCATGGGATTTTCGATCGGATTGCCCATGTGCGCCCACGACTGGGTCCATGTACCGGCGGCATATCCCTGCGAGGTTGCCACCGGGATTAGCTTTTCTTTCAGCGCAGACCATCCGCCCACATCGCGGAGCCCGAGGTAAACCAGCGGGCTGAACCCGAGAACGATCATGAAAAACTGCAGGACCTCGTTGTAGATCGCGGACGTGAGTCCGCCGAGGAAAACATAGACGAGCACTATAAACGCGCAGACGCAGATGCACGTCCAGTAGTCCCATTTGACGAGCGTCTCCAGCAGCCGGGCGAGCGCATGCAGCGAGATGCCTGAAGAGAAGATCGTCATCACCGCAAACGAGATCGCGTTGAATCCGCGGGTCTTTTCATCGAAGCGCAGTTTCAAATATTCCGGCACCGACCGCGCCTTCGACCCGTAGTAAAACGGCATCATGAAGATCGCAAGGAACACCATCGCCGGAATCGCGCCCACCCAGTAAAAGTGGCTCGTCATGATGCCGTATTTGGCGCCGGATGCCGCCATGCCGATCACCTCCTGTGCGCCCAGATTGGCGGAGAGGAAGGCGAGCCCTGTGACCCAGGCCGGAATCGAGCGCCCGGACAAGAAGAAATCCACACCGCCCTTCATCGTCCGCTTCAAAGCGAAGCCGATCCCGAGAACAAAAACAAAATAGAGTGTCAGAATCGCGTAATCGACTCCCTGAAGGTGGATGTTAATTGGCATAGATGGTTTTCCTGACGCTTCCCCCGTGTCCGGGACCAGTGGGGTAGACCCCGTTTGGGAACCAGCAGGAGCTTAAAAAAAGCTATGGAATGCGGGTGTATTTGGGACTTTATTTATTAGTTGTGGAGGTATCAACTTCCGATTGGAATGGATCTCCGGTTTTTTGCTTTGGAGCGTAGAGGCCTGCGCGGGCATACAGAGGAAGCAAACAAACCGGATGGCGGAAGAGGTTGAGGAGTTGGTCGTGGAACCGCCGCGCTCCGATTCATCTGTGGGTCGAGGGGGTCACCACAACCGGCTTGCCAAACCCGGCTTTGTTTTTCTGAACACCCTGGATCAGGACGGCGAGCGTGTGTTTTCCCGAGCCGGGAGGCAATGCGATTTTGAGGCCGGCACCTTTGGGATCTTTCGTTTCCGTCGTAAGTTTGCCATCGAGCCAAATCTCGGCAAGGCCGGTAATTTGCCGGAAGTCGATTTGTCCGCCCGACTTTGCGACCGAGTCAATCGGCGTGAATTCCGTCCGATAGACCGCCCAACTGCCGTCGGGAATCGGCTGAAGATCTCCCGCGTTGATCGAGTCCCAGCTGTTCATATCCGTCTCGGCCGGCTTCAGATTGGCATCCGGCTTCACCTTGGAAACAGGCGACAGGCTCCACTTGGAAAGCGAGAAGACCGGCTCGATGATGGGGACAACTGGAATCGGAGCAACCTTGCGCACATCGAGGCGGATCACGGCCGGCTTGAGTCCGGGCGCGGTGGCTGTGAGCACGATTGTTCCGGCCGAATCGCGTTGCGACTGGACGATGACCTGGGCGAGCCCGTTGAAGAGGTTGCGGGTCGGGCCTTTTTCGGGTTCGTGC
>CAIVGD010000307.1 GCA_903905395.1 uncultured Verrucomicrobiota bacterium | reverse complement strand
GCAAAGCCAAGCCAGATAGTTTGATTGCGGCGATTCGTCTGGCTCATCGATTGACGGGAAGTAGGAGGCGATGAACACCGTGAAAACACGGGATACGATTTCAGAACTTAAGAGGGCTCTTCCGGTTGGCGGGCTTTTTCAGGGAAAGAGTTGGCAATGGTCGGACATTCCCTTTCGAATCGAACACGATGACCTTCGGTTTCTGGAAGGTTTGGGGAAGAAACTCGCCGTTTTTCTGAAGGCCTCCGACAAATTATATCGGTCGAGTGTGGCGAGTGAGGCGCCAGCATGGATTTCGGAATGGTTGGATCAAGGAAAGCCGGAGGAGGTGATCAACCTGGGGCGTGAGAGTTCGCAAAAAGGTGTTATTCCCCGGGTCCTTCGGCCTGATTTGATCAAAACCGATGAGGGTTGGGCTTTGACGGAGATTGATGCGGTTCCTGGTGGAGTGGGTTTGACGGCTTGGTTGCAGGAGCAGTACGGCAAGATGGGGCATTCTTTGGTGGGAGGGAGTGGCGGGATGAGGTCGATGGCGGAAGCGATTCTTGGAACTTCTGGCGAAGTGGTGATTTCCCAAGAGGCGGCGGATTACCGACCGGAATGGGAATTTTTAGTGGGCGCGGATCGGGTGAAGGCGGCGGAGGGTTATCGTTTTGGCTCAGCTTCAGCTTACCGATTCTTTGAAATGTTTGATTGGATGGAATTGGATGGAATCCGGTCCTCTTGGAATTCCAAGGTCAGGCTTGAGGCACCGCCCAAGGCGTTTCTCGAGGAGAAGATGTGGTGGGCGATTTTTTGGATGAAACCATTGGAGGATTGGTGGAGGAAGGAGCTGGGGGAAGGGTATTTCAAGGAGTTGAGGGGATTGGTGCCGAGGGCATGGCCGCTACGTCCAACAGAACTTCCGCCGGAAGGTGTTCTGCCGGAGTTGGGGATTCAGTCTTGGAAGGAGCTGGAGAGTTTTAGCCAGAAGGCGAGGGAGTTGGTGATCAAGGTGAGTGGCTTTTCGCCAAGGGCGTGGGGATCGAGGGGGGTGCTGGTAGGAAGTGATCATCCGAAGGAGCGTTGGGCTGAGGAGTTGAGAAAGGCTCTTGCAGCGTGGGGTTCTCAGCCGCATTTGCTACAAAAATTCGCCCATCCAGTGACGGTGACTCATCCGGTATGGAATGAGGAGCGGGGGGGGATGGAGGAGAAGAAATGGCGGTTACGTCTTTCTCCATACTACCTTGTGACAGGTGACAAGGTGGAGTTGAAGGGGGCGTTGGCCACACTTTGTCCGACGGACAAGAAGCTCATCCACGGAATGCAGGATGCGATGCTAGTGCCGGTGGGTGAAGAAAAGGGATTAAGGGGTTAAGGAAGGGAGACGGAGGACCGCGAGTTTAAGTTTAAGATTAAGTTGAAGTCAGAGGGGAGGCGGTTTGAAGGCGAGAATGTAAGAAAGTGCGAAGGTAGAAACTACCCCCGGAGGGGGCGTGGAAATTAGCCGGTGGTGAGAACCACCGGATGGTTGAATTAAAAGAGATTCCGCCATGAAGGGGCGGTGGAGAATGATTTTGGACTTTTGATGCTTGATTACTGAAGATTTGTCGTAGGCGATCTAGGGACAGAGGTGGGGTCAGACCCCAAAGGGGTAGGGCGGTATTTGTCCTAGGGGAATAAGTAAAGTGACAGGATGAATAAAACTGGGTAGCGGTCTGAAAATGGATACAAATATCATTACAAGATGAGCGGATATTACCGAGTGTTGCTGGGTAGGGGCAGGGGGTCGTCCAACCAGTCCGGCGAAGGCGATGACGCTTTGCGGGATCACGCCCTCATCGGCCAGTGGCTGATTACGGAGGTGGAGAATTTGTCATGAATGAACCCAGTAGTAGTCCCGAAGCCCGAGTTGCGCTGTTTCAGAAGCGCGAGATTCGCCGCACCCTTCACAACAATGAGTGGTGGTTTGCTATCGTGGATGTGGTTGCCGTCCTTACCGACTCCACTAATCCCTCTGGCTACCTCAAAGATATGCGCCGTCGTGACCCCTCCTTGGCCGAAGGTTTTAAAGGGGGGGGGCAAATTGCCCCCCCCCTTGCGCTGGAGTGCGCGACGCCCGGAGGTCCGCAGAAGATCCTATGCTGGAACATTGAGGGCCTCTTCCGTCTGATCCAGTCCATCCCCAGCCCCAAGGCGGAGCCGTTCAAGCGCTGGCTGGCCCACGTTGGCAAAGATCGGATTGACGAGATCGAAAACCCCGAGCTGGCTATGGCCCGGATGCAGGAACTCTACGAGAAGAAGGGTTATCCCAAGGAGTGGATCGACAAACGGCTGCGGGGCATCGCCGTCCGGCAGGATTTGACCGACGAATGGAAGAATCGGGGTTCCCGGACTACCGTGGAATACGCTATCCTGACCAACGAGATCATGCAGGGCGCCTTTGGCCTGAAAGTGGAGGAATACAAACAGGTGAAAGACCTGGAGCGGGAGAACCTCCGTGACCACATGACCGACATCGAATTGATCCTGACTATGCTGGCCGAGGCGACGACCACGAAGTTGCACCGAGACCGTGATTCTCAAGGTATGGTGCCGTTGAAAAAGGATGCTCAGGACGGCGGGGCGGTGGCTGGCAGGACACGAAAGGACATTGAGGACAAGTCCGGCAAGCCGGTCATCTCGGGCGGGAACTTTAAGCAACCGCCCGCCAGGAAACCAAAAAAGCTGAAGGAGACCAGGGACTGATCACGCCGAAGCGAAAAAAAGCCCAGGAGTTGACGTTTCAGCAGCACATCGCGGATTGCCTCGTCCGCGAGCACGGATATGGCGTGCTGGAACAGTCCGATATCACGGACTACGAACATTTATAGCCGAGAACGATCTCTGGGCCTTCCTGAAAGCCAGTCAGGCGACACGCTGAAGAAGGTGGTTTTGAGGTTGGAAGTTTAGGCGAGTGGCGGAGGAGGATTGATGGACGGCTGTTGTTGTGTGATGCAGTGAATCGCGCCTAGGCCGCCAACCAGGGTTCGGCAGTCGATTCCGACCATCTTTCTCCCCGG
This sequence comes from uncultured Verrucomicrobiota bacterium, assembly GCA_903905395.1. Classification (GTDB taxonomy): domain Bacteria; phylum Verrucomicrobiota; class Verrucomicrobiia; order Methylacidiphilales; family Verrucolacustridaceae; genus Verrucolacustris. The sequence goes on along the minus strand of CAIVGD010000307.1, from coordinate 2,413 downwards.
AAAAAAGGGGGCTAGTGTCTGCAGAATCTTCTGGTCGGTTGAGCCTCCAAAGAAGGGGATAAGGACGGCGGTATTTCCTATATAAAAGTTGGCATGGCTAGCTGGGCTTCGTCCAAAAGGCCCCTCCAGACGAGGAGGCATCGGTAGTTCCACGATTTTCAAGGTTTGGCCCCGCGCATCCTTGGCTAAGCGCAGGCGGCGGAGATTATCGGCGAGCGGTCGGTGATTGGGGTCGTGCGGATCCGATTCGACCACGGTGGCGACCACTCCCGGCGCAATAAAGCGGGTCAAGTCGTCCACGTGCCCATCGGTGTCATCGCCTTCGAGGCCTTCTCCAAGCCATATCACCTGGCGGATCCCCAGCCAGTGCCGAAGCCGCTCTTCGATCCCTTCACGGGAGAGGGAAGGATTGCGGTTGGGATTGAGAAGGCACTGTTCGGTGGTTAGCAACGTGCCCTGTCCGTCGGTATCGATGGATCCACCTTCCAAAACGAAATCGTGGGATTCGCAAGGCGTGTTGACCATCCGGCAGGCGGCGACTGGAATCTGGTCGTCGAGATCCCACGGACCGTACTTTTTGCCCCAGGTATTAAAAATAAAATCGTGGGCGACGCGGCGGGGTGCTCCGGAATCGCGGCGGAGCATAAAGGTGGGGCCGCTGTCGCGTAGCCAGGCGTCATTATTGGGAATGGTGACAACTTTTACGTTGGGAGATTCGATTTTTCCGTGTCGGAGCTTTTCGTTGATTTCTTCAGCGGAAGCGCAATCCCGTGCCAGTAGATAAACCCGTTCCCCGGGAATGAGGGCGCGTATGATTTCCAGATAAGTTTCCTGGACGGATTCGAGCGTGTCCGGCCAAGTCTCTGCGTTATGAGGCCACGCCAGCCAAGTGGCATCATGGGCTTCCCATTCGGCGGGGAAGCGGTAGGCGGACCAATCGATTCCGCTTGGGGAGGCCGTGGACTTTTTCAAGAAGTCAGAAAGCGCTGATCCAATCCACCGTAGGCATCGATGCGGCGATCCCGCAGGAAGGGCCAGTGCTGGCGGGTGGTGCTGACGTCGGCAAGGTCGAGGTCGGTGATGACATTATCGGGGTTGGCCACGGAGGCGGAGGCGGTGACTCCACCGAACGGGTCACTGACAAAGCTGGTGCCCCAGAAATTCAGATCATCCTCCCAACCCGTCCGGTTGATCGATAGGACAAAGACGCCGTTGGCGATGGCGTGGCTCCGTTGGATGGTTTGCCATGCATTTCGTTGGGCCTCGCAGACGGATTTTTTCTCTCCTCGCGCCCAACCGATGGCGGTGGGGTAGATGAGAATTTCCGCGCCGCGCAGGGCCATGAGGCGGGCCGCCTCCGGATACCACTGATCCCAGCAGACGAGGACGCCCAGTTTGCCCACGGGAGTATCGATGGGTTTAAAGCCGGTATCGCCTGGGGCGAAATAGAACTTCTCACTGAATCCGGGATCGTCGGGGATGTGCATCTTGCGGTACGTGCCGATGATCTTGCCGTTCGGACCCAAGACGACGGCCGTGTTGTGATAGAGGCCGCCGGTGCGTTTTTCAAACAGGCTGGCGACAAGTGTGATTTTATGGGTGCGGGCTACGCGCCCCAGCACTTTCGTGGTCGGGCCGGGGATCGTCTCGGCGAGATCGAAATTCGCATAGTCCTCTTTTTGACAAAAGTAGCGGGAACGAAAAAGTTCTGGGAGGCAGATTAATTTGGCTCCGCGGCGTGCGGCCACGCCGATGCGCTGGATGGCATTACGGAGATTTTTTTCGGGGTCGATGCCGCAGTTCAGTTGGAGCAAGGCAACACACAGACGGGGAGATTGAGGGGCGGATGGCATGGAGGGGAATACCTCAGCGCAAAGCGACGGGCGGAGCGAGAATTTCGGAAAGCACCAGAGCCTCCCGCACCGAGGCGGTTTGGTGGAGTTTCTGCCTCCAGGGATACCGCCGAACACCGGAGGACGGGCTGAGGGTTGGAACAAAGTCAGATTTTGTTTTGGTGGGAGCAAGAAAAACAGGCGCGGGGATGGGTTCCATCCGTCTGGGAAGAATCGGTGTTTCGGGAATCCGCGGAAGCGAAGGGAGGGGGAGAGGTTCCGGGCGATTGATGACGGGCGGTCTAACTTCGCTTGACCTTCTTGTGGGAATGCCGGGTTTTAAAGGGCTGGTGGGGATGGGAGGAGCTGATTCATGGCGGCGCCGCCCCAAAGCTTCGAGGAGATCCCCGAACTCTCCCATGGGATCTGCGCTGGTTTCCGTAGCCGGTCTGGATTCTTGTGGGGAGGCAGAAGGCGGGATTTCCTCCAGCTGTTTCCTGTGTTTCAGCCACCACTGGGCGAGGGTGACGACAACAAATAGAACCGGGACAAGCCACTCCATGGCGGCAATTCGGATTACT
>CAIVGD010000306.1 GCA_903905395.1 uncultured Verrucomicrobiota bacterium | reverse complement strand
GGATCGCCCAAGGTGATTCCTATCACCGGCCAGACTTTTCTCACAAAAACTTCTCGATGTAGGCATCTCGTTTCAGCCGGTCGATCCATTCTTTTTGCACTTTTTCGCTCTCCGCCGCCACCAAGGTGCTTTCAATGGCGTCCCTAATACTCGACAACGGAGTGACGGTCGCTTTTTTAACTTCCTCGACTTGCAGAATGTAGCAGGCGGGTTGACCACTGACGGATGGGAGGACGATAACCCCGCTGGCTTGCCCTGGTCGCAACTGGAACGCCACATCCGAAAGTTCGCTCTTCAACCCATCCCGCTCGACCCACCCGTTATTGTCCTGAAAAAGACCTCCACCCCCTCGATTGTAGTCGGAGTATTTCTTTGCAAGAAGTGAGAAGTCCACGCCTAATTCCACCTGAGCCAATACTTCCTTGGCCGTTGCCTCCACTTCCGGCCCACTTTCGGGTGCCAGATAAATCATCCGCAACTTCACCCGGTCGGGTTGGAGAAAGTCACGCACATGTTCCTGATAGTAAGCTTCGACCATATGGGGAGAGATGGTGATGAAACGCTTGGCATTGATCTGCCGCATCTGCTGGACAATAAACGTCTCCCGGATGTTCTTTTTCCAGTCCGCCATGGTGATCCCCCTCTCCTCCAGCGTTTTTACCAAGGCCTGCCGGTCACCACCAAACTGATCGCGAACCCTTTGCCGCTCTTCCCGGTCAAAATAGTAGTCGGGAAAGTTGTACCCCTTTTTCTTGTAATCCTGAATGATCAAACGCGTCTCAATCAGGGAATCCAAAACCGTTTTTCGACGCTCACGAATCTTGGCCTTTCGTTCGTCATCCGTAATTTTTCCCGCTTGTTGCTGTTCTTTTAAGTCATCCTCCTCCATCTGCGTCTGCGCCAACACCTCCCGGAATGTGATCGCCTCGCTGTTGATCACCGCCGCCACACCGTTGTTCAGCGAGCTCTGTGTCCAGCCAATGGGAACCATGGCGAAACAGAACAAGAAGGAAGTCCATGTGTTTAATAGTTTCATCTTAGCCATGCCTCGAGTTGAACGAGCTTATCGGGAGCCGTGGGACCGGTCAAACGAGGCAATTTCGTGCCGACCATCTCCAACTCCATCCCTTTCCACGCCCGAATCTTCTCCCCTGCGGTTTCTAACCGTGTCACCCCCGCCAACCCCGCCACTACCCGTACCCGGTGGAACCCCAAGAGAAGCCCAACCTCCACCGGCCAGGGGCCATAACGATCCCGCCATGTCGCGCCAATCTTTCCCAGCTCCTTCAGACTGCCCGCCTCAGCCACGAACCGGTACGCATCGATCCGTTCGCGTATCTCCGGAATGTAGCCAGCGGGCACATACGCCCCTGCGATGTCGCCTCCGGCTTCCGCGGCGCGCAAAGTGAGGAAGTCCAAACGCATCTGGACGATCGGCGGCGGGCGCCAGTCCCCCTTCTTCATCCGGGCCACCGCCGAACGCAGCAATCGGCAGTACAACTCGAATCCGATGACGGCCACATGTCCGCTCTGTTCGGTTCCCAAAAGATTCCCCGCGCCGCGAATCTCCAGATCTCGCATGGCGATCCGGTATCCCGCCCCCAAACCCCCATGCACCTGCAGCGCCTCCACCCGTTCCCCTGCCTCCCCTTTCCGTCTCTCCCGCGGTACGAGGAGAAGCGCGTAGGCCCGGTTAAGGGCTCGCCCCACCCGCCCGCGCAGTTGATAAAGATCGGCCAGGCCAAACCGATCCGCACGATCGAGAATGATCGTGTTAGCGTTCGGGATATCCAGCCCGCTCTCCACAATCGTGGTGCAAAGCAGGACATCCACTTTCCCCCTCACAAACTTCCCCATCGCAACTTCCAACTCCGACTCCGCCATCTGTCCGTGCGCAATGGCGACTCTCACCCCTGGAAGGAGTAAACGCATCTTTGTGGCGAGAATCGGCAAGGCCGCCACACGGTTGTGCAGATAATAAACCTGACCTCCTCGATCTACTTCACGTCGGATCCATTCGCGAATCAGACGCTCGTCGTACTCCGCCACCACCGTCTCGATCGGATGTCTTCCGGGAGGCGGCGTTTCGATCTGACTCAAGTCCCGGGCTCCCAGCATCGCCAGATAAAGCGTCCGTGGAATCGGTGTGGCCGAGAGTGTGAGTATGTCCACGCGGCGAAACCGTTCC
>CAIVGD010000305.1 GCA_903905395.1 uncultured Verrucomicrobiota bacterium | reverse complement strand
CGCTTCCACCCCCCATGTCCCATCGGGCAAACGAAATCCCCACTTCCCGTTTTCTGACTTGGCTGGAGCTGGCCCTTTGGAAAAAAGACGCTTCTCGTCCGCGTCAGTCCCCTGCCCGCGTGAGGGTGTGAGCAAAAGAATACATCCCAAGAAGATCCAAGGTAGCCACCGAAAATCCATCTCACATACCTACGAATGAAGAAGCCAAGGGTCAAGGCAGGGCTGGCTCTTTATCCAGAATCTAGGACAATCAACCTATGATAACTCTGAGCCGTATCTGCGTTCTCCTTTTCGTTTTTTCCTCGCTCCTTTCGTCAACTCTGCCGGCTCAAAACACCGATTTTCAGGCCGGAGCCACCCCTTACACCCCTCAACAGCTTCACGAGCTACTGGTCGGCCAAAGCAAGGAAGGCGTGCTTCAGTTCTTCGGCCGAATGCCAAACCATATACAGGGGTTCGACTGGATCTATGAACGACTCCTCATCTATGTCGCCGAGCAGGACCAGTATTACACCACAGCGGTGGTCTGTTTTTCCCACGGCGACCATCTGGTCTGGCAGGTGGTTTCCTATCCCAACTAGTTTTACGAATCTGGGGTAAGATTTTTTAGCGCGCTTAGCTCAGTGGTAGAGCGGCTGCTTTACACGCAGTTGGTCGGGGGTTCAAATCCCTCAGCGCGCACGACTTTGAAACTCAAAACCAATGGTCGGGCGGCCTCGGAGATGCCGCCTCTACCTAAACTTCAAACTTCCCTTTCCCAATTAAAAATCCGCGTCTGCGTCCCGCGACCGCGGGAAAAAATCCAACATCAAAAATCCTCCCGACCCCTGTCCCCCGTCCTCTGTCCTCCCTAATCACTATTCACACGGGCGGCATCCGCCGCCCGGCGGTCCTCCGCCCTCATCTCCCCATAGCCCCACGGATGTCCTACCCCTCCTGCAATGATTCCCGCATGAAGACCCCCATTTGCCTCCTTGGTGTGATTTTGATCTGCCTCTGCACCGGCCCCGCCTGGTCCTGGGACGATGAAGACATGGACGCGAACTCCAAACCCTTCGGCCAAGCCAACTCCACCTACCGGAGTCCCGCCACCGATTACGGTTACAAAAACCAAAACCAAGCCAACTCCACTTACCGGAGCTCCGTCGTCGATTACGGCTACAAAAACCCCTACCAAGCCAACTCAACGCATCGAAGTTCAGCCATCGACCTTGGCGGACCGAAACGCCTAGCCCAAGCAGACGACGACGACACCGACTCCAAGTCCTTCCACCAATCCAACATCCAAAATAAAGAATCCAAAATTACCTACACCCCCACCCAACCCCAGCAAGTTTACGAAGCTACTCGCGTCCGAGCCCTCCACGTCGACACCATTGAGGAATCAACCGCCCTACGCGACCGCGAATCCAGGGAAATGATGGCCGAAAGCCAGCGCAGCTTCGAGAGACAGGAGGCGCAACAGGAAAAGAGCCGTGCTCAGATGGCTAAGCAGCAGGAGATCTATAACAAAATGGACCGTGAGGAGGGTGAGATGGCCGAGTTTTTGGGCGGAGTCTACAAAGCTAAGTTTGGTGCCACCACAGGTCGCAACTCGGCCGTGACTACCGACGGCTATGTTTATCGGAGCGGAGATACCTTCGTCACCCCAAAAGGGATCTATACCAAAACTGGGAATACCTATGCGGGCCCTGGCAGCTTCACCACCCAGACAGGCACACTATTCTTTGGGAACGAAAGCACCACCATCCAGGCAGGCGGCGCCTACTTTAGCGAGGGTAAATCAGGCTTCATCGTCGCCCCCAACACTCGCAACACCTCCACCTGGCGCTCCCGCTAACCCTTAACCCCATAACCCCTTAATCCCTAATCTCCCCATGTCCCTCGCCGCCTTCATCATCATCACCGTCTACAAAGTCTTCGTCTACATCGTCGGCTTATTTAGCGGCATCGCCTTCGCCATCTGGCTTAGATCGAGGCTTTAACTTCTTATGACACACGCACCCCTTGCCGACCTCCCTCACCCGTGGCACTTATGTCCCTTCATCACGAGTTCGGTTCCGCCTCAAAAACGGTACCGACGCCAACCGGAGGAGGGACTCACGGTGGCTTGGAGGAGACCAAACGTTTCCTCCGATGTGCGAGGTCAAAACACCTCGAACAGAAATCCCCCTCATGGTGCAAGGAGATATAAAAACCATGAGCAATAAGAAAACCAAAACCCGGCAGGCAGATCTGCATGTCTGCGCCGGGGTTATCCATGAACCCAGACCCATCGACCCCCTAACCTTTTTCACCCCCAGGGAACACGCCATCTTGGCGGAATACCTAAGCCTCAAAAGTCTTCGCCCCAAGGAGGCAATCGATCCATCCCTGCTTCACCCAGTAGATCCAGTCCAATGGGACGAGGCTAAACATGGCGTCGCCGTTTTGGATTGCGAAGATTTCAACCACTCCACCCCTGGCCCGCTCCATAACGCGGTCGCTAGAATCTGCCTGACCACAATCAGTAACCTCCCCTTCTGGGCCAGTTGTCATGGCAACGGCCAAATCACCTACGGAAGACCTCCGAAGGATCCGTCCAACGGGCCCGCACGCATTCTGCTGACTGAATTTATCGGCGGAATCAACTGGGCCACCTCGGGTCCGGGTATTTCATGGCCCGAAAGCTACCACATCACCCGAATCCCCCATTACGAGACCTGGGTCATCACTGCCAGCACCGACACCCCCGAGACAACTGGCTTCACGGACTGGGCGGTCCACCACGTGCCCGGAACCCGCCCCATCCAGGAGGCTGCCAAGGAAGGTCTTTTGGTTACGTGGAGCGACTCAGCCCAAGAAGACCAAGGCGTCTTTGAGTCCATCCAGCAGACTGGGCTGCTACCTGCCGATGAAATCGCCGCGGTCGCACGTCTTGTTTGGCCTGGGGCCAAGGTCTCTGCAGTGGCAAAATTCATCGACCTAGGCGTAGCGAAAGCAGACGACCCCATCTACACCGAAGGGATCAGCATCATCTCCATCCGCAGACAACCCAAACCAAAGGAAGAGACAACCACTCCAGTCGTACTTCCAGAAGACCCAGAAATTCAAATCCAGAAGGAACCGCAAAAATGAACCAATTAACCCAACCAGCTACACCTAATAATCGTTCCCTAATAAGAATCCTTTCCTACCTTCGCGTCCTTGGCGGACTTTGCGTGAGTATTCTGCCAACCTCCGCTCATGCCGACGACACCTTATTCGACAACTACGGGAGCTACGTGAACATCGAGCATCAGGAAGGGCTAGATACAGATCGGGTCCTCATCATTAACCACGGCCGCGTCTTTATTGGGGATGTGGAGCAGAACGGCTACTTCAACGCCTACGGCATCAACGGATCGGTCTGGGGCAGCCAAACCGGTGCCGGCCAAGTCATCGTCCTTCAAAATCCAGTGGATGGAGAATAAACCAAAAAACCATGAGCAATAAAAACAAATCCACCCCCACCACACCCACTTCAACTCCGGGATTCGCTCCCAAGCGTTTTAAAGGGATCGATTATACCCAGCGCCCCCAATCGTACTGGGACGACTCCTCAGTCCTTCACGCTACCCTTCGTAACGTCAAAGGTGAAAACCGTCGCCGCCTCATTCGCGACTTCCACTACCTCGATAAACTCGATCAGGTCGAACCTGGCCTATCGAAAGACACCCTCACCACGCCCGAACGCCAATCCTTGGGCCGGATCCACCCCAGCTTTCTTGGCGGGGAATATCTGCCCGACTACCAGGCCGCTGAAACTGAAATCGCGCGCATCGTACTCGACTCCACCCTGCGCGACGTCATCAGCCTTCGTGCCCGGCGAACCAAAACGGGACTCCTGCGCTACTCCATAGTCGACGAGTACGAAGGCGTCTTCTATTTCCCTAAGCTCCCATCCCACGATCCCCTCACCCTGGGCCAGATTGTCGACTGGATCGACCAGACTCGGGTCGAGAGTAATTCCGATGATGGCTACGGCCTAGGCCTCATCTACACCGTGGGCAACTTCACTGAAGGTGAAGATATCCACAAACTGGAAAACTTCACCACCGTCGAGTCCGAGCTCTATCCCCAACTAACTAACCACTACGAGCGCCTCTCTTCCGAATGGGCCACCGCAACATTCCTCGAATCGAAAGAGGGCGAAGATCGCGACGAAATCATCCGCTGCCTCATCAAAATTGAGTGGGCCGATAACGAGACCGATGCCGATGCCTTCCTAAAACACCATGGATTATAAACAAAAAGGACCCAAAGAAATGAACCAATTAACCCAACCACCTACACCTAATAACCGTTCCCTAATAAGAATCCTCTCCGACCTTGGCGTACTTTGCGGACTTAGCGTGAGTGTTTTGTTAACCCCCGCCCATGCCGACGACACCCTATTCGACAACTACGGAAGCTATGTGAACATTGAGCACCAGGAAGGGCTAGATACAGATCGGGTCCTTATCATCAATCACGGCCGCGTCTTTATTGGAGATGTGGAGGAGAACGGCTACTTCAACGCCTACGGCATCAACGGATCGGTCTGGGGCAGTCAGACAGGTGCCGGCCAAGTCATCGTCCTTCAAAATCCAGCTCTTGATGTCGAGTAGTTGATACGTTTGTCTTTTTAGTGCGAAAATCCTCTCCCTACGCTGCCTTCTGAAAAGCCTCGAACCTCACGCCTAATCGCTCCCGATCTGGCATGTCTTGTCTTCGGCTGGGTAAATGGAGTGTTCCCCCGTGAAGTCTCTTTAGCGCTTCCAGCATCGGACCGTCTGTCTGACTTTGTAGTCGATCCGAGACATAAGTTCGGAACGCTTGGTTTTGCTAAAAACATCCATCTATTCGAGTTTTTATAATGGGACCGGTTTTGTCCGATGCCTTGATGTCAGAATCTACAGATTTCTTAAATACATAATCACAAACCCATTACCCGCAGAAAAAGGATTCATTGCAGGTCCCCTTGCAGCTGCCAAACTTAGGGTGTGCCATGATAAAGCCGAATAATCCTGCTTTCGCGCTACAAGATGAGAAATCCTCTCTTAAACTGGGAGAGTTATTTTGCGGACCAGGAGGGATAGCTCTAGGAGCAATAAAGGCCGGCGTTCAGAACAAAGGCCGAAGTTTGGCGATTGAACATTCTTGGGCAAGCGATTGGGACGAGGATACTTGCGCTACATACAGGCATAATATATGCCCAGACAATCATCAATCCGTCATTTGCTCGGACGTTCGAAAGTTGGACATTTCCGCATTAAGACCAATCGATATTTTCGCTTACGGATTCCCATGCAATGACTTCAGTATTGTTGGCGAACACCGCGGTATCACTGGCTCTTTCGGACCGCTTTACACTTACGGAATAAAGATTATTGATCACCTTAAACCATTGGTAATTATAGCCGAAAACGTAGGAGGGCTTACTAGCGCTAATGAGGGGAGAACTTTTCAGACAATTCTTGACAGTCTCTCAAATGCTGGGGATGGCTATGAGCTAACTTGCCATAAGTACCGTTTCGAGGATTACGGAGTTCCACAAGCTAGACATCGAATAATCATTGTGGGTTTCGCCACGAAGACAGGGTTGACCTTTAGAGTTCCTGCACCAACCCATCTTGGTCGAGCTATCTCAGCAAGTGAGGCAATTGAAAGACCACCTATACGGCAAAACGCTAAGAACCATGATTTCACAAAACAATCGAAGACCGTAATCGAAAGACTTCTTAAAACCGGTCCCGGGGAAAATGTGTGGAACGCAGATTTACCTGACAGGCTCCGCCTAAACGTAAAGAAAGCAAAACTCAGCCAAATCTACAAACGACTTCATCCGGATCGCCCTTCATACACGATTACAGGAAGCGGCGGTGGCGGCACTCACGGATACCACTGGAAGGAGCCGCGCGCCTTAACAAATCGGGAACGCGCCCGTCTACAGACTTTTCCAGATTCCTTTGAATTTAAAGGCTCAAAAGAAAGTATTCGCAAACAGATTGGGATGGCCGTTTCACCCCTGATGTCTGAAATTATTTTCGGCTCCGTTTTGAAAACACTAGCTGGAAGAGGATACCCTTCAGTGCAAGAGAATTGCACATATCAGGCCGATCTTTTCACCAAAGTCACTTCGCTAAATCGTAGATAAGCTTCCAAACATTTAAGGCTTTTTTATTGCTACCAGAAAAGGTCAGTTTCCCAATTTTAAAGGGATTGCTACAGGTTTCAGGCTGCCTTCCGTCACCGTAAGCCTGAACCACAGAATCGTATTCTTCGTCCGTCAAGTGCGAGACCCCCTTAGATAAAAGCAATCTACACTCATTGGGGTGCGTGGCTAAAAAGTGCATAAGCCGCCACTGTTCCTTAAAGAAATCAATTTGTTTTATCGAAATTTGTTTCTTTCCAAGAATCATAATTATCTCGGTAGGAATGACCCAACAAATGCCGCAAGTAGAATCGATCCCAATCAAGATTTCAGAATCTTCCGTACTTAAAACCTGTTCACGCGATTTTACTGAGCGGCTAATTTGCTTTCCTGTCCTACCACCGCTAGTCAATGTAAGACTTTTAGTCTTTGTACCCTTAAACTCCACTCGAAAAAGAACTTTGTTAGCTTCAAGAACAGCATCATATTTTGAGTCCCTCCAAGCCTTAAAAAAGAGATTGTATCCGCAGACTAATGCGCGACCGGTTATCAATGATTCGGCACCATATCCGGTAATACTACGAACCGTGCCTTTGGTTCTCTCTGTAATATTG
>CAIVGD010000304.1 GCA_903905395.1 uncultured Verrucomicrobiota bacterium | reverse complement strand
GCGGGGGCGGGGTGGGGCGGGGGGAGTTCATCTTCGGTTCATCCCCTCAGAATTCTTCCTGCCATGACTCGCTGGGTCAGCAGGAGGAAGAAGACGGTTCCGCTTAGGTAAAAAACCACCGGACGCGAATCAAACAGCCCGGCGCTAAAGGAGCGCATCTGCTCCAAGGTGAAAATATAGCCGAGCACTTCCCGCCAGCCCGGATCTCGCACGAGATAGCTGAGAAAGCCGGCGAAGAAAAGTAGGGCGATGATCGTGAACGAAAGCATGGCTGAGACCGCCTGATTTTTACTGAGCGCCGAGGTGAACAATCCGATGGAGAGGTAGAGCATGCCGACCAGCATCACCATGAGGTAGGAGAGACCCAGCGGAATCCAGGCGATGGGCACGGAGTGATGGGTGACCGCCTGAAATATCGCCAACCCCAGCAGGGACGGAATCCACAGAACCAGATAAAACGAGAGCGCCCCGGCAAACTTGGAGAGGATGACATCCCCGTCCCGCACCGGCGCGGTCAGGAGCATCTCGATCGTTCCGGTTTTATATTCCTCGGAAAAAAGCCGCATGGTCAGGATGGGCACGAGAATGATGAGCAGGAACCAGAAGTGAAAAATATAGAAATAGATCTGCATGACCGTGAACTCCCGCACCCCCTGTCCCAGATATGCTACGCACTGGCTGAAACTGAACCCGTTGATCAGAGCCATGCACGTCAGTAAAACCCATGCGATCGGGGAGAGGAGGATGGCTCCTGCTTCCCGTTTCCATAAAATCCAAAAAGCACGCGTCATCGTTTTCTCCTATTCTTGGGTCAGCTCGACAAACACGTCTTCGAGCCGGGCCTTCTCCCTGCGGAATTCTCGCAGGGGCCAATTCTCTTTTTTTATCAAATCGTCCACTCCCCCGCGGATATCCTTGCCGGGCAAGGCGGTGACCTCAAAGGAAATCCAGTCTCCGGCCCGGTTTAATTCCGCCACGGCGCCCACATCCTGCAGTTGGGAGAGCTTTTCCTTCGCGATGCCCGAATCCGCCTTCACCTCGATCTGCAGAGCCCCCGCCTGCACCCGCTTCTCCAGATTGGCGAGGGTGTCGGACGCCTCGATCCGGCCTCGGTTGATGATGATCGCCCGGCGGCAGACCATCTCCACTTCCGAAAGGATGTGTGTGGAAAGCAGGATGGTGCGCTCCCGGCCGAGATCCTTGATCAGCTCGCGGAAGGAGCGGATCTGGTGCGGATCCAACCCCGCAGTCGGTTCGTCGAGGATGAGGAGCGGGGGATTATGGACAAGGGCATCCGCCAAACCCACGCGCTGGCGGAATCCTTTGGAGAGGGTACCGATGATCTTCTTCCGCACTTCGGTCAGGCCGCACTGGTCCAAGACCAACCCCACTCGGTGGTTTATTTCCCCGCGCGAGACCCTTTTCAAACGCCCCCGGTACTCCAAAAAATCCTCCACCCTCATCTCGGGGTAGAGCGGGACATTTTCCGGCATGTACCCGATCCGCTGGCGAACCAGCAGGCTCTGTTCGGGCAATTTTGCCCCCGCGACCTCGATCCGCCCGTCTGTCGCCGACAGATACCCCGTGAGCATCCGCATAGTGGTGGATTTGCCGGCGCCATTGGGTCCTAAAAAACCGACCACTTCCCCTTTTTCCACGGAAAAAGAGATACTTCGGACCGCCTCGCCTCCCGCGTATCTCTTGGTTAAATTTTCAACTTGGATCATGACGAATTGTAAATTTTAGAATCCCCGGGCCAAAGGTCAAGCCCACGGCACATGCAAAATTTCTCGACAAACCACCCCTCCCGCCGTTCTCCTCTCTTGTGCGCACTATTGCCGTGCTGAACCAAAAGGGGGGGGTGGGTAAAACCACCACCGCAATCCACCTCGCGGCCGGAGCCGCCGAGGCTGGGCGGCAGGTCCTGCTCGTCGATCTCGATCCCCAGGCCAACGCCACCAGCGGCCTCGGCCTCGAACACGTTCCAGGCAAAAGTCTCTACCCCGTTCTTGTGGGGCAAGCCCGCGCGGTTGACATGCTTCAAGCCTCCCGCCAAGCCAACCTCCAGATCCTCCCCTCCGAACTCGATCTCGCCGGGGCGGAAATCGAACTCGCCGGCATGGATAATCCACTCCTCCGCGTCCGGGAAGCCCTCGCTCCACTCCGCTCCGACCCGGCGTTCGATCTTGTGATCATCGATTGCCCACCCAGCGTCGGCCTGCTCATGACCAGTGCTCTCGTCGCCGCGGAAAAAATCCTCGTGCCAGTGCAGTGCGAATACTTCGCCCTCGAAGGGGTCGGTAAAATTCTGAACCTCGTCGAAAGGATCAAACAGGGGGATCTCAATCCGTCCCTCTCGATTCTGGGCATAGTCCTCACCATGTACGACACACGCACCCGCTTGAGCCAGCAGGTCAGCGAAGATCTCCGCGCCCATCTTGGTGAGCAGGTTTTTCGTACGATCATTCCCCGCTCCGTCCGCCTCGCCGAAGCCCCCAGCCACGGCCGCACTATCTACGAGTACGATAACTCCGGCGTTGCCGCCGCCAGCTACCGCCAGTTGACCACCGAGTTCCTCAGCCGGCTCTGATCCGGCGGATTCCCTGCGGCGTCGCCAATAGCAGAAGATCCGCCCGCCGTTGTCCGAAAATCCCGGCACAGATCACTCCGGGAATCGCTTCCAAGTTCTTCTCCATCTTCGCGGGGTTGGAAATTTTCAGCCCGTGCACATCCAGAATTTCGCCCCCATTGTCGGTCACAAATCCCTTTCGCCAGACTGGCCGGCCTCCACTTCTCCGGATCTCTGCCGCCACCCGCGCCCGCGCCATCGGCACGATCTCCAACGGCACGGGATGTTTTCCCAACCGCTTCACCAGTTTGGCTCCATCCGCGATGCAGATGAATTTTTTCGCGGCGGTGGCCACGATCTTTTCCCGGGTGAGCGCCCCTCCTCCTCCCTTGATCAACCTCAGCTTCGCGTCCGCTTCATCCGCCCCATCCACGTAGAGAGTGACCCGTTTAGCCTGATCCAAATCCAATACCCGGATTCCCCTTTTCCGCAGAGCCCGTTCGGTCTCCTTGGAACTGGGCACCGCCCCCACGATCCATCCCCGTTTCAACCCACGGATGAAGTAGGCCGTGGTCGATCCGGTGCCCACGCCCAGCACACACCCCTTTGGCACATAAGCCAGAGCTGCTTCAGCCGCCGCCTTCTTCAATGTCTCTTTATCCATATCTTCTTTTCTGTGAATCCGTATTAATTGCGTCAATCTCTCATCTCATCATGCCGCCCACCCATCTCCATCTGGATTGCCCCTCCGGCATCAGCGGAGACATGTTCGCCGCCGCCCTTCTTGATTTCGGAGTGCCCCTCCCCCTGTTCCAGAGTGCAGTCACCGCCCTAGGACTGAAGGAAACGGTGGTGCTGAAGTCAGAGCGCGGCCTCCGAGGCGGACTCGCCGGCACACGCTTTCTCGTGGAAACGCCCCACGAGCACGACCACGCGCACGGACGCTCCTGGGCTCAGATCCGCGAAATCCTGCACAACTCCAACCTCATCCCGGTCGTGAAAGATACCGCCCTTAAAATTTTTAATCGGGTGGCAGAGGCAGAAGCCCGACTGCACGGCGTCCTCGTGGATGAAGTTCATTTTCACGAGGTCGGAGCGGTCGATTCCATCGTGGACATCGTCGTGGCGGCCGTTGGCGTTCATCACCTCGGTCTGCAGGAGGTCACTGCCTCGGTCCCCGTCGATGGCACCGGCACGATCCAGTGCGCCCATGCGGCTTTTCCCCTTCCCGCTCCTGCCACGGCGGAGATTCTTCGCCACATCCCGATCCGGCAGATTCCCGTCGAAGCCGAACTGACCACACCGACCGGCGCCGCGATTCTGGCCCAACTTGTTCGCCACTTCGGGCCGCTTGAAAATTTTGTCACGGACCGGATCGGGTACGGTCTGGGCGCCCGCGATCTGCCAGGTCGTCCCAACGTCCTGCGCGCCTTCCTAGGCCACGCGCCCACCCAAGGTCAGGCTTCCCACGATCAGATCGTTGAAATCCGCACCCACCTGGACGACATCACCGGCGAACACCTCGCCCACGCCATCGACCGCTTGATGGCAGAAGGCGCCCTCGATGCCGCCGTTTCGCCTCTGCTCATGAAAAAGGGTCGCCCCGGCCATCTCCTCACCGTTCTGGCTCTTCCCAAAGATGCCGAACGCCTCGCTTCCGTCGTCCTCCGCGAAACCACCGCCTTCGGTCTTCGCTTGGAACGGGTCGAGCGCCGAACCCTCCGGCGTGAGGAAAAAACCGTCTCCACCCCTTACGGCTCCGTCCGAGTCAAACTCGGCTACCTCGGCGATTCCCTCGTCCAAATCCATCCCGAAGACGCCGACTGCCGCCAACACGCCGCTGCCTCCTCCATCTCCCCCGCGGTCGTCGCAGCGTCCGCCCGCTCCCTGATACAACAATCACATTCCTGACACTCCAACCCTTCTTAAATTGTGATCCTCTCCGACCATGCGCGCCAGCGGATGATGGAGAGAGGGATTAGTGAAGAGGAAATTCGTTTAACCTTACTCCATGGAGCCGAAAGCCCACTCGTCTAAATCGTCACACCTTCACCCACTTATTCCACAGCCCCTCTATATGGCTTGAAGTTTCTTACGACCAAAAGGAAGTGGAAATCGTTGCCATTGAAAAATCAGGACCATGGGTGGTCATCACCGCTCTGGCGCGCTATGCCTGGAAAGAATGAAACTTACATTGGATCGCGACGCCAATGTCGCTTACCTCCGCTTGGCTGAAAAAGTGGGATCCGTGCGAACCATTGAACCCTCCGAATCAATCCGAGTCGACCGAGGTCCTGATGGGGCTGTCTACGGGATTGAGTTTCTTGATGCCCATCGACAAATCCTTTCCGAACCTCATCAAGACTTAGAACTCGAAGATCTGGCCAACGGGAAAAATCAGTCCGTACCTTTGGAGGGTCTCTTTTCTCCCAAATAATAAATCGCTAGCTTCGTCCCAAGAATCAGTTTTCAAAACTTGTTCGCCCTGCTAGGCGGCCCCGGAGATGCCGCCGCTACCTAAACT
>CAIVGD010000303.1 GCA_903905395.1 uncultured Verrucomicrobiota bacterium | reverse complement strand
GGGTCTCCCGGAGCTGATCCAGAATTCCAGTGTCAGACGCCATGCCCATGTTACGAACCGAGGGTAATCCACGATAGGCAAAGACTGTCACGATCAAGGGGAATGCGAGGAGTAGAGAAAGTTGAAGAAAAACCTGGGCTGGATCTCGGAGAAAGATTTTCACTCGGCGTGAGAACCAGGTGATGGCTTGCGACCATAACCCAGGAAGTTGCAGGGAAGTCTCCTTATCGTTCAAGGTGGTCTGCAACGCCAGCTCGCCGGCGAGATTTTCTGTGGTCATGCCCACGGGTTGGGGGACGGTGACCCACTCCTCCGCCCAAGCGGAGGAGGCCCGCTTCGTGAGAGCTGGGTAAATGTCCTCTGCGGCACCGACCTGAAAATAGGAGGTCAGGTCCCGTGGGTCGGCGGAGTAAACCAAACGGCCCTCCGAAAGAACGGTGATGGAATCATAAGTATCCAGAAAGCGCAGGCTATGGGTTACCAGAAGAACGAGGCGCCCCTGTTCCCGCGCCAAGGAGCAGAGCAGGGTCGAGATTTCCTCCTCCGATTTGGGATCCAATCCACTAGTTACCTCATCGGCCAGGAGTAAGTGGGGTTGGGTGGTAAGTTCCATGGCCAGGGCCAACCGGCGGAGCTGGCCGCCGGAAAGAACGCCAGCCCGCCGATCCTGCAGTTCGGAAATGCCGGTCTCTTCCTGTGCCTGATCGACGATCGAACGAATCTCGGAAGGGGATCCGCTTCGCCGCAGTCGTGCCGTGTAAATCAGATTTTCCCGTACGGTGAGGAGGGGTTGCGTGCAGGCGAACTGGGGCACGTAGCCCAACTCATGGGCGGGTAGATCCACCTCTTCAAGATTGCGACCCTGCCAGGATATCATGCCCGAAGTGTGCGGCAGAATCCCGGCAATCACTTTCAAGAGGGTGGTCTTGCCACAGCCAGAAGGTCCCACAATGGCCCCAAAATGACCGGCTGGAAACCAAGTGGTGATTCCGGAAAGCAGGGGGAGGGTCCCCTCGTTCAGGTTGAGATCGATGGAATCGAGAAGCAGCACCCCACTAGAGAATCCCCGCGGACAGGCAAAGGCAACGTGGAAAATTCTCCCGATTCATCGGAGATCTGGGCTAGGATCAGTGGATGGACGACTCCGCCCAGCCTAAATCAAAGCGAAAGGGGTGGCTGATTCTCGGGAGCCTCGTGGCTGGGTTTGTTCTTCTTACCGTTATAGGAGCCGCCTTGCTTCCGATTTTTATCGTCCAATGGCTCGGCGGAAAAGATTTTCAACGACTGGCCTCTCAGCAGGTTTCCTCGATTTTACAAACCGAAGGTGAATTTGCGTCCCTGGATTGGTCTTCCTTTTCCGTATATTCTCCGGGGTTTACCAGCCGAGCGGGCGCCCGCGGGCCCTGGGTTTGGGACCTCCGGGAAATTCGAACAGAAATATCTCCGCGGCTGCTTTTGGATCGGATTCTGCGTTTCCAGGAGATCACCATCGGAAGCTTGGCTCTGACTCCTGGAACGGGCGCCGCCATCCCGGCCGGCCCGGCGACTCCGGCTCCGTCTGCCTCGAGCGGAAAAAGCTCTTCCGACCTGTTCCGAGATGTGCAGATCGGAACAGTCGAAATCAAGAGTTTTCAACTCAAGCCCGGACCTGCCACGAGCGGTTGGGGCGCGAAGGAGATCCGGATTTTGGTTTTTCCCGGATCACAAAATACCGACTTCGATTTGCAGAGCGGGGAAATCATCACCTCATTTCCGTGGATCGGCACGGTTTCACTGCAACACGCGAAGGGGAGTTACGCCTCTCCGGATCTTTTTCTCACACAGATGGAGTTAAAATCAGGACAAGGCGGCACCATCGAAGCTTCGGGTGAGTACCACGCAGTGTCGCCTCCCAGTGCGAAAGGTCATTTGTCCTGGAAAAACTGGGCCTTACCTGGAGGCAAGATTGGGGTCGGCCTTTTCGAGATTCCCGCCAAAATGTCCGGCGATTTTGAACTGCTGGATTGGAAGACGGGAGGAGCGGTCGGCTCTGGAAAGATTCAGCTGGTCGATGCTCGTTTGGAACCGGGGAAGGGGGCTGAGACTATTTTAGGTCTCTTGGCGGCACTGACTGGGGAAT
>CAIVGD010000302.1 GCA_903905395.1 uncultured Verrucomicrobiota bacterium | reverse complement strand
TTTCTGGTTAAAGGCGGGCATCTCAAGCTGGCGAAGGCGGAGGATTATCTGGCTTGGCCGAACGGAAAGTTAAAAATCTTTTCCGCGATGCGATGTAGGGGAGTGGAGACGCATGGGACGGGTTGCACGTATTCGGCGGCAATCTGTGCGGGCTTGGCGAAGGGGTTGTCTTTGGAAAAAGCGGTGGTCCAGGCGAAAGCTTTCACCACCCGGGCGATTAGGAAACATCTGAGATTGGGGCTGTACACGCCGCTGAATCATCTGGAGGCATGAGGAAGAGGGGGAAGGGGTTAAGGGATTCAGGGGTTAAGGGGTTAAGGAAGTGTGAAGGTGCGAAAGTGATTTTGAAGGTGGAAGTTTAGGTAGAGGCGGCATCTCCGAGGCCGCCTAGCTGACGACCGAAAATAAAGATCCACCTCGGGCGGTCGTTGCGACTTTGGCGTGAAATGGAAAATGTTGAATCTTGCGGGTTGGCCCTACTGGCAGGTAACGTTGTCTTATGAACCAAGAAACCCTCGTTCGGCCGGAAAAGACGGTGAAGATTCTAATGACAATCGTGGCGCTGAGTCTGCTGACCATCGCCGTGTGCATGGTGATTCTAGTTTCCCGACCCCCTGCGGTGAGCATGCGGCGACCTGTCATACCTATGGATAACCGGATGTCCATGATGCGGAACGAACAACCCCCGATGATACCCGGCGGTTTGAATCAGGGTGGCCCGATGGGGCAGGGGATGCCGGAGGGAATGAATCGCCCCGGCCAACTCAATCAGCCCAGTCAACCGGCTCAGCTTCCCGAAAAGCCTGCGAAAAAGTAGGGCGGCGTTGCCCTTGGGGATGGGTCTGCTAGAACTTGTCGATGGCTGAAAAGTTTAAAGTTTTTGTAACCGACGGGGTTTCCCCAAGCGGGGTTGGAGTGCTCAAGGCTTGCCCTCAGATTGAGGTGATCGAAAGCCCTACTCTCAAAGAGAACGAGCTTACCGAAAAACTGCGAGGATGTGATGCGTTGGTGGTCCGTAGCCAAACGCAGGTAACGAAAGCACTCCTGCAGGCTTGCCCCACGGTTCGTGCCGTCGGCCGGGCTGGAGTGGGGGTGGACAACGTGGACGTGGATGCGGCGACGGAAAAGGGAGTGGTCGTGATGAACACCCCGGCCGGCAACACGGTGAGCACGGCCGAGCAGGCTTTCACTCTTCTCCTAGGATTGGCTAGGCACTTGCCTCAGGCCCATGCTTCGATGGCGGCTGGACTCTGGGATCGGAAAAGTTTTCAAGGCACGGAACTTTGCGGCAAGACCCTCGGCATTCTGGGGATGGGTAGGATCGGCGGGGAGGTGGCTCGGCGAGCCATCGCCTTCGGGATGCGCGTGTTGGCTTATGATCCGTATCTCTCGGCGACGCGGGCGAGAAGTCTGCAGGTGGAACTGATCGACCGGATCGAGGATCTTCTTCCGCTCTGCGATTTTCTAACCCTTCACCTTCCGATGACCGATGAAACCCGGGGAATTTTGAGCGAGGCGCGACTAAAGCTGTGTCGCAAGGGTGTAAAAATTGTCAATTGTGCGCGTGGTGGTTTGGTGGCGGAGAAGGTTTTGATTCAAGCCATGGAGAGTGGTCAGGTGGGCGGGGCCGCATTGGATGTTTTTGAGGATGAGCCGTTGGCGGCGGATCATCCATTGCGTAAACAGAAGAAGCTGATTCTGACTCCGCACCTTGGAGCTTCGA
>CAIVGD010000301.1 GCA_903905395.1 uncultured Verrucomicrobiota bacterium | reverse complement strand
CGGCGGGATAAGGTGGTCGGGTATCTGCTTTCCCCCGAGCGGATGGAGGGGATTTTGGAGACGATGGAAATTTTGGCTGATCCAAAGGCGATGAAGGCGATTCGGGATTACGAGGCCGGCAAAACAAAATTCTATCCTCTTTCGGTCCTGGATGACCTCGATTAAGCTCAATCTTTCCGATCAGGTTCGTGAGTTTACCTCGCAACTTGCTCCCGAAACACGTTCCCGCTTCCGTTCAGCTCTAAGGGAATTTCAACGGGGGAACACGGGCGATTGCAAACAATTGGAAGATAACCTCGAAGGATACTACCGTCTGAGAATCGGGCACTTCCGAGTTATCTACGCCTATCAAACACGCAGGAATCGGCTGGAAGCAGATCTTTTGATGATGGCGCCCCGAAAGATTATCTACCAGGCCTTCGCGCATGTGGCCTCTTTGCTGGCAGGTAAGTTTGTTGAAAAAGAATCGGAGGAGAAAGAGAGGTTTTATGTCAGCACCAAACCTCGCAAGCGTTCGTAGAGCTTTTGTAGGTGCGGCATAGGGACACCGGCGGCGGTGCCTTGACGGAGGGCTTCTCCCCAGATCGATTCCAGTTCGACCGGTTTTTGGGCGAGATAATCGAGTAGGCTAGAGGGTTGGTAGGCGCCCATCTTTAGCGTCCGGGCGATCTCGTGGGATGGATGTTGCGGGTCTTGCGGAAATCCGATGGCGGCGGATGCGGCCATCACTTCATTCATCAGGGTAATGGTTTCGGCGCGCAGGTGGGGATCGGACAGGATTTTTGCGGTGTCGATTCCCCCCGCCGTGATGGCCAGTCCGTTGAAGGGGACGTTCCAGACCAGTTTGTACCAACGTGCGGAACTTACGGATGGAGCAACGGAACAGCGAATGCCGCTTCTTTCGAAAAGTTCGGATAGGGAACGAGCCCGAGGAGTGTCGCCGCCCATGAGATCGGAAAAACGGATATTTCCACCCGACATGTTGAGGGCGACTCCGGGTGCGGGGCGGGAAACGCAGATGTGGCAGACGCCACAGAGAATCCGTTCACGACCCGCGAGGGAACCGAGCAGTTCCTCGTTCCCGAGTCCGTTCTGGAGACTGCAGATCACCGTATCGGGTCCGAGGAGGGGGAAAAGTAGGGTCTGAAGAGATTCATTGGAGGTGGTTTTGATGGTGATGAGAACCAAATCAACCGCTCCGATTTCCTCGGATTTGGCAAAGGCATGGATTGATGGAAGGATAAAGTCGCCTTCCGAGCAGCGAATTTCGAGTCCGTGCTTTTTGAGGTGGGCTAGATCGCGCCGGGCAAGAAAGGAAACAGGAACCCCGTTTTTGGCTAATTTAGCCCCGTAGTAGGTGCCTAGCGCACCGGAACCGACCACTGCAGTACGTGGATTTGCGGGGAGGGGGTGATTTGGGCCTAAAGTCATCTTTGTAAAGTAGCAACTTTTTGAGTTTTCGAAAGTACGGTTGCCTCTATGATTGGGGGATGAGCTCAACAGACCGAACGGATGTTTTGGTCGCCGGGGCGGGTCCGACGGGAATGTTGCTGGCGGAGGCGCGCCTCGACATGGCGCGCACGCTCGTTGCAGAAGTAGCCTCGTCAACGACCCCCCAACTCGACCGCATTATCGCCGAGCTCGAGGCG
>CAIVGD010000300.1 GCA_903905395.1 uncultured Verrucomicrobiota bacterium | reverse complement strand
GAATCTTTACGGGGCACTGGAGTTTTATCAGGAGGCCAAGAGGGAGGGGGTCAAGCCGATCATCGGGTGTGAAGTTTACATCGCCCCGGGCGACAGGTTCGAAAAGAAAGCGGCACCTGGGGGCAAGGATGCAAACTATCATCTTCTGCTGTTGGCTCGGAACTTGGAGGGGTATCGCAACCTGATTCATCTGGTGACGGCGGCGCATCTGGAGAGCGTTTATTACAAGCCGCGGATTGACCGGAAACTGCTGGCGAAGTATTCGGCTGGCTTGATCGGGACGAGTGCGTGTCTGAAGGGGGATATCGCGGCGGCTTTTCTCGGAGGGCGGGAGGCGGAGGCGCGGAAAATTTTCGGCGAGTACCGGGAGATTTTTGCGCCGGGAGATTTTCTGCTGGAGATCCATCAGCATGGGATCGAGGAGCAAGGAAAAATTCGCGAGTTCTACCGGAAGCTGGGGAAGGAGACGAAGACCCCGCTGGTCGCAGCCAATGATGTGCACTACGTACGGAAGGAACAGGCGACCACCCAGGAGATCCTGGTCTGTATCCAGACGAACGGGCGGATGAACGATCTGAACCGGGCGATGAAACCGCACGGGCCGGAGTTTTATCTGAAAGAGAGCGAGGCGATGGCCAAACTGTTTGCCGATTTTCCGGATGCGTATGAGAACGCGGCAGGGGTGGCGGAGCGGTGCGACTTGGAGTTGGAGTTGGGTGGAAACAAATTCCCGGCGTTTGCACCACCGGAAGGAATGACGCGGGAGGCCTATTTTCGAAAACTTTGCCAGGAGGGATTGATCACGCGGTATGGGCCCCGGGCTGGCACGGACAAGGAGCTGAAGGAGCGGTTGGAATTTGAGATGGGAGTGATCGAGAAGACGGGATTCATCAGCTACTTCCTCATCGTCTGGGATTTTATCGATTATGCAAAAAAGAAGGGAATTGCGGTGGGGCCGGGGCGCGGGAGTGCGGCTGGCAGTCTGGTTTCGTATGTCCTGCGAATCACGGATCTCTGCCCGATCCGATATGGTCTCCTTTTTGAGCGGTTCCTCAATCCAGAGCGGATTTCCCCGCCGGACATCGATGTGGATTTCTGCCCGGACCGTCGCGAGGAGGTGATCTCTTACGTAAGGAACAAGTATGGGGAGCGGTCGGTGGCGCAGATCATCACATTCGGCACGATGGGGGCGAAGATGGCGGTGAGGGATGTGGGGCGCGTGTTGGGGATGAGTTTTGGGGAGACCTCGCGGATCGCGGATCTGATTCCAAAGGTGGCTGGGGCGAAATTGACGGAGGCGCTCAAGCAGGTGCCGGAGCTGAAGAACTTGGCGCAGGATGAGGCGGTGAAGCCGGTCATCGAAGCGGCGTTGCAGTTGGAGGGAATGGTGCGGCAGAGCGGGACGCACGCGGCGGGCGTGGTGATTGCGGATCGGGATTTGACCGACTATCTGCCACTGACGCGGGACGACACGGGGGCGGTGATGACGCAGTTTGCGATGGAATCGGTGGGGGACATCGGATTGTTGAAAATGGATTTTCTTGGGCTGAAAACTTTGACGGTGATCCAGGATTGCCTGGTCTTGATGGAAAAGACGACGGGCAAGAAAATGACGCCAGAGGAGATTCCGCTGGACGACCCGAAGACGTATGCGTTGCTGAACCGGGCGGAGAATGTGGGGGTGTTTCAGGTGGAATCGCCGGGGATGAGGCGGACATGTGCTGTTTTTGATCTGAAGGGAATCGGGGATTTGATCGCATTGATCGCGCTATACCGGCCGGGTCCGATGGATCTGATCGATGAGTTTGTGAAGAGGAAGAGGGGAAAAACGCAGTTCACCTATGAGCATCCGTTGCTGGAGAAAATCAGTGCCGAGACCTTCGGGGTGCTGATTTATCAGGAGCAGGTGATGGCGGCGGCAAGGGTGTTGGCGGGCTACAGTTTGGGACAGGCCGATTTACTGCGGCGAGCGATGGGACTGAAGAAGACCGAGGTGATGGCGAAGCAGAGGGAAACCTTTGTCGTGG
>CAIVGD010000299.1 GCA_903905395.1 uncultured Verrucomicrobiota bacterium | reverse complement strand
TTCCCAATAAACCCCGTCGACACCCTCTGCGCTCCGGCCGCAAGGGCCAGAAAGGTCGGAGAATCCTCCTCCGTGACGTAAAGCTTGAGCAGCGCCGATGTATCCCAGTAGCTCACTCAACAGCGTTCCTCCCGTAGCTCATTCAAGATGTCCTGCGACAGCGCACCTTGCAGTCCAGTTCGGGTTTTTGCCCTGAGCTCAGCCAATTCCGCCAGCCATTCCTGCCGTGAGCGGAGATCGGGTTGATCCGGAGTGGCCGCCGTCGTCAAGCGACCTTGCAGCCACGTCAGCAGCGTCCACTGCTCCTGTGGCGGCAAACCTACGACCGTAAGCGTCCTAAAATTGACCCCCTATCCAGGGCGGCGTTGCCTGTTAGGTTTCGGCCATGTCTTTTGCAAAATATCCCCTGAGACGGGGACGTAATGGACGGGTCGCCGACAAGCGGTTCGTGGAAGTTGAGATGCCCCCGGTTGCAGTGCGCCCTCTGGTGGTCGAGTTGGTTGGCGGCGGGCGGATTCTGCTCAGCGAGCCAGCTCACGTCGCATTGGTGGCGCAGTTGCTCGTCAGCATCGCCGGCCTCCGGCAAGGAGGTTGTCCGTGATCGGCCTCGGCATGTCGGCGCTCAAAGTCTATCTGGCGGTGGACCCTTGCGACATGCGCAAGGGCTTCAATGGGCTCACCGTCGCCGCAGTCGAGCATCTGGCCCAACCGTTGGCATGCGATGCCTTGTTTGTTTTCATCAACAAGCGCCACACGCGGGTCAAACTGTTATGTTTTGACGGCACAGGTTTGTGGCTCGCAACCAAGCGACTGGAAAAAGGCACGTTCAGTTGGCCTGAACCAAGTGAGACTGGTCAGCGGAAAATCACACTTCAGCCAGAGGCCCTGCGTTTGTTGCTAGACGGGGTTGACATGCGCGGGGCCAAATTCAGACCGTGGTATGAACGACCCTGATAGCTACTCATGTGAAACATAAATATATATTTAAATATCACATAATTTCCTTGCCGGATATATGTTATTTGGCATAGTCAAAACATGCCCGGCGCGAACCACCCAGACCTCACCGCCTTAATTGCGCGAGTGGTTAAACTGGAGGAGGAGTTAGGTAAAACCAAGAGCGAGCTGGCGCTGGCCATCCTCGAAATCAAGCGCAAGGACCGGATCATCGAAGGGCTTCGTCAGCGAATCTTCGGGTCGAGTTCCGAAAAGCTCGACCCCGCCCAGCTCCAACTGATGTTCGACGAGTTGGTGCTGGGAAAACCGGCACCCTCTCCAGATCAAAGCGCTGGCGAAACGTCCGCACTGGAGGGGGAAAAACCAAACGTCGCAAAAACCCGCCGGACCAAGGCTGACCGATTTCCGAAGAACCTCAAAATCATCGTCGAAGCGGTTCTCATTCCCGACGAAGTGGACGCCAATCCAAATGACTATGATGAAATCAGCGAAGAGTATCACGACGAACTCGACGTGATCAAAGCCGAGATGATCTGGCGTCGCACGATCCGCAAGAAGTTCGTCCGCAAGAACGACAAGACCTGCCCGCCGGTTATCGCACCCGCCCCGCTTCCCAGCATCCCGGGCACTCTGTGCGCACCGGCACTCGCCGCGCAGATCATCGTTGATAAATTCGAGGATCATCTCCCGCATTACCGTCAGTCTAACCGCTTTCGACGACGATATGACGTGGAGCTCGGGCGGCAGACCATCAACTCTTGGAATCATTTCTTCGCCACCCACCTCACCCCGATCGGCAAGGCGATCAAAGCCGAAGTGCTCCAGGCCACCGAACTCCAGGTGGATGAAACGCCCATCGAATATCTCAAGCCAGGTCATGGTTCAACCAAGCTCGGCTACCTGTGGATCTACAACGATCCGCTGGGCAAAACGTGCTATTACGACTGGCATACTGGACGCGGCCACGACTGCCTGTTAGACTTTCTGGGCTATGACGGGGAAACCGGCACCATTGGCTACGCCGGGGTTATCCAATGCGATGGCTTCAGCGCCTACTCGGCGCTGGCGGCCCGCTTCATGACCATCCACCTGGCCGGTTGTCTCGCACATATCCGGCGCAAGTTTGTCGAAGCGATGGATCTGGCTCCTGATATCACATTGCCCATTTTGCTGCTCATCCAGCGCATCTATAAAATCGAGCAACAAACCCGTCGGACCAACGCGCCGCCTGCTTGCCGCGAGTTGATCCGCCGCGCACGCTCCCGTCCCATCGCCGATGAACTCTACCGTTTGATCGTTGCTGCCAGAACCACACACCTGCCACACGGCCCGTTGGGCGAGGCCCTCACCTATGCCATCAACCAATGGGACAAGTTCATCGTCTGTCTGGAGAATGGCCGACTGGAGATCGATAATAATCTAGCGGAAAACAAGGTGCGTCCGGCAAAACTCGGTGCCCGCAACTGGATGTTTTTCGGCAACGCCGAGGCCGGGGTCAACAACGCGTTGTTCTATACGCTCATGGCCAACTGCAAGACCAATGGCCTGGATCCCGAAATATATCTAACAGAGGTGCTCAAGCGCCTGCCGCACAACGCGACTCCCGCGCAAGCCGCCGAACTGACCCCGGCCCGCTTCGCCGCCGCGTTCCGGGTCAAGGCGCAGGAAGTAGCCTAACAAACGCCCCGCTGGCCCAGCGCAGAGAGGACGAATTTAGGACGCTTACGTTGAAGCGACTGGGAGGAGCTTCAGTCAAGGCTTCTTGAGCCAGTTTCATTGATACGCACTTCAAGCGATGTGCTTTGAGATCCATCTTCCCTGTTGACCCGAAGCATAAGATCTA
>CAIVGD010000298.1 GCA_903905395.1 uncultured Verrucomicrobiota bacterium | reverse complement strand
GCGGCCAAAGCCCCCAAGCCCGCCGCGGGATGAGCCCCCCCGCGCGGCCCTCCACGGACCCCGCACCCCTCTCCCGATACCTGCTCGTCGATGGTCACAGCGTTCTGCACGCGTGGCCAAATCTCCGCTCCCAGCACGCGCAAAACCCGGCCGCCGCCCGGCAAGAACTGATTCGCCACCTTGCCACCCTGCACGACTCGGGGCGTTGGCGGGTCACGCTGGTGTTTGATGGGCAGGCGGGGGGAAAAGAAGAGGGCGCGCGTGACTCCCTCGCAGTGCTCTACGCCTCATCCGGGCAGACTGCGGACAGCCTCATCGAACGGATCGTCCAAGCCCACGCCGACAAGGGCGAAATCGGGGTGGTCACGGCGGATCATGCGGAAATGACGGCGGTGGAATCCCTCGGGGCTTTCGGCTTCTCCCCCGATTGGCTGTTGGACGAATTGCGCGTCGCGGGACAGGAATTGAGCGAATCGATGGCGCGTTACCGAAAAAAGAAGCTCACATGAATTCGCAGGCTCGCCAATAACCCCCCAATAAAAAAACTAAATCGCCTTGGGAAAATCGACCCGAGGGGGAATTCTCTCTCCCAACAACCCGTATGACGATTGCAGGAAAAATCAGCTTGGGAGGATCCGTGGGGCTTTCCCTCGCAACCGCCGTCTTGGCCGGCATGGTCATGACCACCAAAACCCGTTTCGCCACCCAATTGCACGCCGTGGAGGCCAGCCTGACCGGAGGCAAGTTTTCGTCTCTCGGCTTGCCGTACACCGGGAGTTTCTTGGAGAATGAGGCGGAACCAGCCGCCACCGTTTCCAAGGCGGGGGAGAATTGGGGGATAACGAGCGACGATTTGAAGGGCGCTCAAGGAACTTTGGCTAAAACCAAAACCGATCTGGATGAGGCTCAGGCCAAAAATCAGGAACTTAGCCTTACCGCGGACAAGCTGAGCAAGGACTTGACCACGAGCAAAACGGATCTGGAATCCACCAACTCGAAACTGACGTTAACCTCCGAGCAACTGCAGGTGTACACGGACGAACTCAAAGGCAAGAAGCCCACGGAACTTTTTCAAGACATCGCCGACCGCACCACCGAAAGGGATGAGTTGAAAAAGGTCAACGAAGCCCTCGCCAAGACGAAGGACACGCTCGATCTGGAGCTGAAAAGACTCCGCACGGAAGTGGAAATGACCAAACCCGGCAGTGCAAAATCGATCTCCCTCTCTGGTAAAATTGTTGCTGTCAATCCCACCTGGAATTTTGTGATTTTGGATCTGGGTAAAAATGATCAGGTGGTCGAAGGCCTGACCATGGTCATCTACCGGGGCGAAAAAATGATCGGAAAGATCAAGACGGTGACGGTGGATGCCCAGACCTCCGTCGCCGATATTCTCCCCGGAACCCCCGCCACGGCTCTTGAGGTCGGGGATCAGGTGGTGTATTGATTTTTTTATGAAGCACGGCGTCCTCGCCCTCTTTTTCCTCGCGACCACAGTCCTGCTCTCAGCGTGCGCATCCAGCGGGAGCGGCAAAAATCCTGACGGCACCCCCAAGGACGAACAAAGCGTCAATACTCTCCCTTGGAATAAGCCCGCCTCGTGGGAGGGTGGTTCCGGAATTCCCGGTAGCGGCGGCGCGAAGTGATCCTGGCTTGAATTAAGTGGGTAGGCCCCCCCGCCGGGCCAGCTCTTCGGCAATC
This sequence comes from uncultured Verrucomicrobiota bacterium, assembly GCA_903905395.1. Classification (GTDB taxonomy): domain Bacteria; phylum Verrucomicrobiota; class Verrucomicrobiia; order Methylacidiphilales; family Verrucolacustridaceae; genus Verrucolacustris. The sequence goes on along the minus strand of CAIVGD010000298.1, from coordinate 8,425 downwards.
TGCACCGCGTTCCACGCCGCCCCCTTCAAAAGTTGATCTCCGCATAGAAAAAATGCCAGGGAATGCGGATCCCCGGGCACGTCCCGGATCCGCCCGACCAACACATCCAATTCGCCCGTGGCCTCCTGCGGCATCGGATAATGATTCTTTGCCGGCTCATCCACCACCCGTACCCCCGGAGCCTGGGCGAACAGCTGGCGCGCCTGTTGGGCGGAAAGCGCCTTGGCAAATTTGGCCACCACCGCCTCGGAATGGGCGCGCGGCACCGGCACCCGCACGCAGGTGGGAACCATCTTTAGTTTCGGCAACCCGAAAATCTTCCGTGTCTCCTCCACCATCTTCGTCTCCTCCTCATTATATCCGTCCGCTCCGACAGGACTGTTATGGGAGAAAAGGTTGAAAGCCAATACGTGGGGGAACACCTCCGCTTTCAGTTTCCGCCCCTCCGCGTAATCTCTCACCTGCTGGTCCAGTTCCTGCATCGCCCGCGCCCCCGCCCCGCTCGCCGATTGATACGTCGCCACCACCAAGCTCTCCAACCCCGCCGCCCGGTGCAGAGGTGCCAGCGCCACCGCCAAAATCGCCGCCGAGCAGTTCGGATTCGCGATCAGACCCGGCTTGGCATCGAGCAGTTCCCCATTCACCTCGGGCACGACCAGCGGCACCCCCGCATCCATCCGGAACGCCGAGGAATTGTCCACCACGACCGCTCCAGCCTTCCGTGCCTCAGGTATGAATTCGCGGGATCGCGTTGCCCCTGCACTGAAAAACGCCACGTCCACCCCGGAGAAGGCCGCCGCCGCCAGCGTGCGCACCTTCCACTTTTTTCCGGCAAACTCCACCTCGGTTCCCGCCGAACGTTCACTGGCAAGGGGGATCAACTCGGAAACAGGAAACTTCCTCCGCTCGAGAACGCGGAGGATCTCCCGCCCGACCGCGCCGGTCACTCCGACAACGGCAACTCGGTAAGAATTCTTGGCCATCGCCCTATCCTACCCTTTCCCGCCACCGCGCCCAAGGTTCTGTCGCAGCGCGGGGGCCCGGTTCAAAGCCAGGCCAGTGCCTGCGGGATCGACCGGCGCGCATCCAGATGCTCTTCCGCCAGCTTCTCCGCGGCGCGGGCGTGCGCCTCGTAATTTCCCTCGATCTCCCGCACCTTTTCCACCGCCTCGTCCGCGGAACGAAAGGAAACAAGTCCCTTCCCCTCCGGCAACCAGAGCGACCACCCCGTCTCCTGCAGTAGCACCGGCCGGCCGAGGGAGAGATAAAGAACACTGCGGTCGCTGAACCAACCCGTCTGTGCCGCCACGTACCCCGCTTTGGCGGGAGAAAACTCCCCCCGGCTCAACGCCAGAAACGACCGATACTCCTTCCAGTCCGAGCAGATCGGCGTGGGTTCGACAAACTCCCATCCCGCTTTTTCAAATCCACTGCGCTCCTCCCCTTCGCCAAAATCGGTCACGACCCGCGGGTGAAGGCCGGATCGCCCCGGCCATTCCTTTAATTTTTCAAACTCAGTCGCCTTGTTGCCGTATTCCCGCCCTTCCCACTCCACCGCGGCGTACCCGTACCAGTGAGTCACCGTCGTCCAGTGGTTCCGCCCGATCTCCGCGGCCCGTCCGGTGGGGATCCCCGCCGCGGCCCGCGACCAAAACTGCCGGCAGACGGGGGGAATCACCGGCTTCCAGTCGTGTCCGGTATCGGGCACGACCGCGCCACGCCCCATGGAAAGACCCACACTCCAAAACGCATTGTGTCCTGCGAAATTCATCGCACTGCCATACACCTTCGCCCAAATCTGGGTGAAGGCTGGATCCAGATCTACATACACTTTTCGTGCCGCCCCTTCGATCAGGTCGGGTCGCTTGAAATGTCCGGAGAGGTTTAGAAAAAGATCCGCCCCTTGGGCGAATTCGCGGAGCGGCTTCTCGTCTATTTTCTCCCCTTCCACGAGGAGAGTCGCGCCTCCGTCCCAGCCGATCTCCCTCAAAATCTTTTGCCAGTGGGCCAGGTTGACGCTCTCCCGCAAGGCGCAGACTTCTCCTCGGCTGTTTTTACACTCCGCCGCGCGCAGGGATTCGACCAGCCACACCTCCCAGCCCAGCTCCCGCAAGCCGAGACCCCACTGCAAAAAGGCCCAGGAATTACCCGCCGCTTTTTCCGGAAAACCGGCCACCCCGACTCCCACGACCGCCCGCTTTTTCACCGCGGATCCGGCCTCCCACTCGGCCGATCAGGAAAAACGGACGTCTTTGCCCGGATCCATCTCAAATTCCAGCACCTCGATCTTCTGCGCGTTCGGCTTGAGGATCTGGGCTTCAAACTGCTGGTAGAGCGGATGATCGAACGCCGAAGTCCGCTTCAGGCTGTTCTCAAACTCCAGGGCCAGAAAAAGGTCGTGAGAGGTCTCGTGACCGGGGAGAGGGATTTTTTTCCCGCAAGCCAGGCTTAAGACATCCTGAATTTTTAAAATGCGGATCCGGCTTTCCACCATGATCTCCTCCACCCGGTGAGCCGGCAGGCCTGCCTTGAGTTGGACGAGCTTGAGATGGTGAATCATGGAAACGAGGAGGTTGCGAGCGAGACGCACTCAGTGTCAAGAATCTCAGTCACCGCCGTACGGGTTTTAAAAAAAAGTCCTTTACAGGATAGAGTATTTCCGTATTAATGTGTAAATATGTTTAATCGACCTAATGGCCGTAAAGTGGAGACCTTGGATGCCACTTTCAGCTACCCTGAAAATAGTAAAGTGAGCACCGCCCGCATCGAATCTTCCCCCACCACCCGCATGGCCGTGATCACCGACCAAGTCGAGATCAAGGGAACTCTCGCTTTCGATGGTCCTCTTGAATTCAACGGTACTTTCGAAGGGGAAATCATTTCTCAAGGCATTCTGACGATCGGCACCGAGGCCGTCGTCAAGGCGGAGATTCACGCCACCAAGGTCGTCGTCCGGGGCAAGGTCCAAGGCAACATCACCGCCACCGAGTCCGTGGAAGTTTGCGACAATGCCGAACTTTTCGGGGATGTGCGCACCGCCAAATTCATCGTCTCAGAAGCCGCAACTTTCCGCGGCCGCTCCGACCCCATCGAAGGCAAAGCCTCTGCCCCGGAATTCGCCCCCGTTTTCCGCCGCCTCAGCTCTCCGGCCAAACCTAAATAATTTTCCGGGCGCACCCCTACGCGCCGACAACTTATCTTGGAGTTTTCGTCTCGGCTTGCGCGTGGACCTGTCCCCCGCTCTCCACCGTCAGCTCCGTGAAGCTGATCTTCTCTGCCACCACCCGTCCGTGCGGCCCGACCTTGAGGGGCCCCTCAAAACGCGCAATCGCGCAGCGCAACTCCCCATCGATCTGACCCTCGCTAAACCGCAGAGTATCGCCGCACTCCAGACTCGCCCCTGCCTTGATTTCCAGGATTCCCCCGGAAGCTCCCGCCCGAATCTTGGCCTGCCCTTCCACCCTCAGCCGCTCCTGCGCCTCGAGAAAACCGCTCGCTCGGCCATGCAGTACAATCCTGGCCGCCCGCGCCCTCGAGCCACCGAAATTTCCCTTCGGCCAGATGACCAACTCTCCCTCGAGGCTGAGGTTGCCCAGATGCTCCCCGAGAATCTCCCGGTGACCCAGTTCGAGATGCCGCCCGCACGCCAGACAGGTGGAGGACTGCGCCTCCTCGGCCACTTCCTGCAACGCGCCGCACTCCGCACAGGCCAGTTCCCTCTTTTTCACCTTCAGGCGCTTCACCTTTCGGCGGCTCCGCCCCGGGGCATGCACCGACTTGTAATACGCCCCGCAATTGCGGCATACGGTGGAAATAAAGTTTTCCGACTCCATCTGGGTCTGCCCACACTCCGGGCAATGTATCTCCACCTTGGTTAAAGTCGTCGCCATGCGCTAATTTTCCACGCGAAGTTCTCCGCGAAAATCCGCCCCAGGCTCGATCCTCAGCTCCTTCGCCACACAGCGGGTGCGCAAAACTGATTGGGGTCCGAGCCACACCTTTCCCCGCCCCTCCAATCCGCCCGTCCCCTTCCCCTCCAACCGGATGTCCTGCCCCTCAATCAATCCGGACACCTCAGCCACAGCGGAGATCACCAGCTTGCCAAAAGCCCTCACATTGCCTTTAACCTTGGCCCCGATCACTCCGTCCCGACCCAACCTCACATCCCCCCAGACCTGCAGCCCCCCACCCGTCAGGGTCGATTCCTCCGAAGAGTAGGATCCTCTGTCGCTCACTCCTGAAAGATGGCTGGCAAATTTAGGTCATTCAAAGGAATTCGGACTTCACCCATAAAGCTAAAATTCAAGAACTTGGTCAGACCATTCATAAACTGAAAAACAAAGCCGGGTTCTCAAATTTCAAAATTCCCATCCCTTAACCCCTTTCCCCCCCCACCTCTTCATAATCAAAAATCCGCGTCTGCGTCCCGCGACTGCGGGAAAGAATTCAACATCCAAAATCCTTCGCCCCTTAATCCCTTCTGCTCTCCCCATCTGACTTAAACTTAATCTTAAACTTCTAAACAAGTGTGCCTCGGCTAGGGCTCGAACCTAGGACCCGGTGATTAAGAGTCACCTGCTCTACCAACTGAGCTACCGAGGCGATAAGCGTGCAATCCTATCGGCCCATCCACCCATCGGCAATTCCAGACCGCCTCAGGCTTTCTGTGGTTCCGCTCCCTCGTCCCCCGCCAAGATCAATGCGACCACCACCAGAGCCAGATGGATAGCGATGTCCGCCACGGTCGAATGTCCCCCGATCAGCATCTGCCCGAACGCCAGGGAAATATAAAGCAGTCCCGCCAGAACCAGCGGACCCCGATTCCGACCCGCCACCAAGATGCCTGCGCCCAGCAGAATCTCCCCGTACGGCAGAATTCCAAAATACAACATCAGCGACCACGCCGGCAAAAAAGTCTTCTCCAAAAAGGGTTGGCTTAAGGCCGGCAAGACTTGCCCATAAAAGTGGGAGAAGCTCAGCCCACTCGGCCCGTTAAACTTGCCCAGCCCCGCCGTCAAAAATCGTAACCCAAGAAAAACCTGCAGAAGGAGGAAAGCCCAGTCCCGGCTTCCCCACCGGACCCAAAAGGGTCGGGGATCGATAAGCTCGGGTTTCATCCCCTTTTTCCCAGTCGAAACTCACGGTGCGCCGCCCTCACCGCCTTGGGACCCGCATCCTCATCCACCACCACGGTGATCTTAATCTCGCTCGTGCTGATCATCTGAATATTCACACGGGCCGAGGCCAATGCCTGGAACAACTGCGCCGCCACTCCAGTATGACTCCGCATTCCGATCCCCACGACAGAAAGTTTCGCCACCCCTTCACGAAAAAGGATCTGCCGAGCCCCACCCGACCGGCGGAACGGTTCGAGGAACTTCCTCACTTTGGCCAGCTCCTCCCGCGGAACTGTGAATGTGATGTCCGTCTGCGCTTTGCTGTTTCGGCCCCCAGTCGGCAGGGAAACGTTCTGCACGATCATGTCCACATTGATTCCAGCCTTGGCAATCCCCGTAAAAAGTTTCGCCGCCACACCCGGCCGATCTGCCACCCCCGCCAACGTCACCTTCGCCTGGCTCTTCTCCAGACTCACCCCGCGCACAACCACGCGCTCCATCGACTTGGCTTCCGTTTTTACCATGGTTCCTCGTGCCCGATTGAAACTCGATCGCACCTCAAAGACCACCCCGAACTTCTTGGCAAACTCCACCGACCGTGCCTGCATCACCTTCGCCCCCGTACTAGCCAGTTCCAACATCTCATCATACGAAATCTCCGCAATCTTGCGCGCCTTCGGCTCCGTTCTTGGATCTGCCGTATAAACCCCATCCACATCCGTATAAATTTCACAACGCTTCGCCTTTAACACCGCGGCCAAGGCAATCGCCGTCAAATCGGAGCCCCCTCGCCCCAGCGTCGTCACCTGCCCATCCATCGTCTGGCCTTGAAATCCCGCGACAATCACCACCCGTCCCAACCGAAGATGCGCTTCCACCGCCTTCGGCGTCACATTCTCAATTCGCGCCTTCGTGTGCGTTCCATCCGTCACAATCCCTGCTTGCGCTCCTGTCAGCGCCACCGCCGCCACGCCCCGCGCCTGCAACGCGATGGCCAACAGGGCCGTCGTCGTCTGCTCTCCCGTGGCCATCAAAAGATCCATCTCCCTTTCGCTCGGTTCCGCATGCAGACCTCTCGCCATCTTCAACAGCCCATCGGTCACCCCGCTCATCGCCGAAACCACCACAACCAACCGATTGCCCTTGCGGCGCGACTCCGCCACCCGGTCCGCCACCTTCTGAATCCTCTCCAGATTGGCCACCGAACTCCCCCCGTACTTTTGCACCAACAAAGCCATGCCGAAACCTACCCAAATACGCTTCCCCTCGCACCACCCGATTTTTGGATGTCCCCATCCCTCCCACCCCTGCTCTACCACCCCATTTTTCATGTCTCACTATCCGTGTTACATGTGTAACACGGATAAAAACGCGCCTCCCCCGCCCACTACTATGGAATCAATCTGGACGGCGGGCAGGATGCCCGCCTCAAAATGTGATCCACATGGCGCCCACGCATGCCCTCGCCACCAATCTGGAACACGGAACTCTATTTGCCTTTGCCAAAACCTGTCGCAACTCACATCTTTCTTTCTCACCTTTTCTTTTTCGATTATGTTTCGACCTTGATGAATGACTTTCGCTCCCAAACCCTCGCCAGTTTCTCCTCCTCCAAAAAGTCTTACCAATTTCAAAGCCTGCCCAATCTCGGCCTGCATCTCAAAACCGACCTTTCCCGCCTCCCCGTCTCCCTGCGCATCGTCCTCGAATCCGTTCTCCGGCATTGCGATGGATTCTCGGCCCATACCCGCGATGTGGAAAACCTTGCCCGCTGGAACGCTAAAAAACCCGCCGCAGAAGAAATCCCCTTCACGGTTGCCCGTATCATCCTCCAAGACTTCACCGGCGTCCCACTGCTCGTCGATCTCGCCGCCATGCGCGATGCCGTCGCCCGTCTAAAAAAGAATCCCAAACTCATCGAACCCCTCGTGCCGGTCGATCTCGTGGTCGACCACTCCGTCCAGGTCGATGTCAACGGCACCCCCCAGGCATTCATGCTTAACATGCAGTACGAGTTCAGGCGCAACCGCGAACGCTATGAATTCCTCAAATGGGGTCAGCAAGCCTTCGAGACGTTCGGCGTTGTTCCCCCCGGCATCGGAATCGTCCATCAGGTCAATCTCGAGTACCTAGCACGCGGAGTTTTCACCAAAAAACAGGCAGACGGCTCCATCCTCGCTTATCCCGACTCCCTCGTCGGCACCGATTCCCATACCACCATGATCAACGGCCTCGGGATTGTCGGTTGGGGCGTCGGCGGCATCGAGGCCGAGGCCAGCATGCTAGGCCAACCCCTCACCTTCCTCACCCCGGAAGTTGTCGGATTCTATCTCACAGGTGAACTCCCCCCCGCCGCCACCGCCACCGACCTCGCGCTCACCGTCACCCAGCTTCTCCGTCAGCACAAAGTCGTCGGCAAATTCGTCGAATTCTACGGCCCCGGTGCGGCCAAACTCACCCTCCCCGATCGCGCCACCGTCGCCAACATGGCTCCCGAATACGGCGCCACCGTGGGCTTCTTCCCAGTCGATGATGAAACCCTCACTTACCTCCGCGGCACCGGTCGCCCCGATGACCTCGTCCAACTCGTCGAAGACTACTACCGCGCCCAAAACCTTTTCGGCATCGCCACAAAAAAAGACGCTCTCGACTTCTCTTCCCTGGTCGAACTGGACCTTTCCACAATCCAGCCAAGCGTCGCCGGCCCCAAACGCCCGCAAGACCGCATCGAACTCCCTGCTCTTAAATCCACCTTCGGCTCTCTGCTGGCCAAATCCGTAGCCGAAGGCGGTTACGGCAAAGATTCCAACCAACTCAATCAATCGGCCCAAGTGTCCATCTCCATCGACGAGCAGGATATGATCTCCGATCGCCCCGCTTCGGATCCTCTGTCCAAGAATCAAAAATCAGCCACGCTCAAAAACGGTTCGGTCGTCATCGCCGCCATCACTTCCTGCACGAACACTTCCAACCCGTCCGTCATGCTCGCCGCCGGCCTCCTTGCAAAAAAAGCCGTCGAACGTGGTCTTTCCGTGGATCCCACCGTCAAAGCCTCCCTCGCTCCCGGTTCCCGCGTCGTCTCCGACTACCTCGACGCCACCGGACTCCAGCCCTACCTCGATCAACTCGGCTTCAACCTCGTCGGCTACGGCTGCACCACCTGCATAGGCAATTCCGGTCCTCTTTCCGCTCCTGTTGAAAAAGCGGTGGTCGAGCACGACCTCGTCGCCGCCAGCGTGCTTTCTGGAAATCGTAATTTTGAAGCCCGCGTCCACTCCTCCGTCAAAGCCAACTTCCTGATGTCTCCT
>CAIVGD010000297.1 GCA_903905395.1 uncultured Verrucomicrobiota bacterium | reverse complement strand
TGTTTTTAAATTGGACGAACATGGCTTGGGCGGTTTCGGGGCGGAGGTAGGTGAGGTTGCGCTCGTCCTCGACGGGGCCGACGTAGGTCTTGAACATGAGATTAAACTGTCGGGGTTCGGTGAGTTCGCCGCCGCAGGCGTTGGCCATTTTGCTGGGTTTTTGGGGGCAGGGGGTGGTGGCCAGTTGATCGGCTCGGAAACGGTTTTTGCATGTTTTGCAGTCCACCATGGGATCGGTGAAGGTGGCTTCGTGTCCACTGGCTTGCCAGACGGCCCGGCTCATGAGGATAGCGCCGTCCATGCCCACGATGTCGTCCCGCCGCTGGGTCATCGTCCGCCACCAATCGTCCTTGAGGTTGCGTTTCAGCTCGGCACCGAGGGGCCCGTAGTCCCAGGCGCCATTCAGCCCTCCGTAGATCTCGGAAGATTGGAAGATGAAGCCTCGGCGCTTGCAAAGCGCGACGATTTTTTCCATGCGGTTATCAGCCATAGGGGATTTTTTTGGATTCTAGAAAATGAGTTGTTAGCGATGATCAGAAAGGATGAACACCCCAATCTTAAGCCAGATCCGCCGCCGGATCCATCCCCCTACCACCGGTTCCGCCCTGCGCTGGTTACAGCGGGCGGGAGGGATGGTGCTTGTCCTTTTTGCTCTGCTCGCCGTGCTCGGGCGGGTGGTGGGGGTTCCCCAGGCTTGGAAAAATCGGCTGGTGCGGGAGCTGGCCGTCCGTGGGTTGGAAGTGGATACGCGGAAGCTGACAATTGACCCCTTCGGCGGACTCGTGGCGAGGGATCTGGTGGTGTATCGCGATGCCCAGCGCAAGGAGGAGCGACTGCGGATCGGGCGGGTTGAGTTGAACTTGAACTGGCTGGGTTGGCGAAAAGGGGAACCGATTTTATCCGGGGCCAGGTTGCGGGATGCCCATGTGGCTTGGCCTTTGGGCGAAGGGGTGGAGGTCGAAGCGCGGCGGGTGGAGGCGGCGATTGAGTTTCGGCCGAGGGAGATCCGGGTTCAGCGTGTCCGGGGTCAGGTGCTGGGTTTTGATTTGGATCTACAGGGGCGCGTGGGGACGGAAGCGGGACGGATGGTGACTGCGCAAGCCATGCCCTTGGCTCCGATTTGGAGAAGTTTGGAGCGGGCTCTGAAGGATCTGGGTGGGCCGGCTCCTCGGATTCAGGCGGAGTTCAATATGGAGATAGGACGACCTGAGGAGAGCCAAGCGGAGATCCTGATCACCGCCTCCCATGCCGTCTGGAAAGGAGTGCGACTGCAAGAGGTGGAAGTGCGGGCGACGGTGGCGGAAGGGGGGATGAAGCTGGAGAAGTTTCGGATCGGGTTGGAGCGGGGACAAATCGAAATGATGGGCTGGGCGGATTTTCAGCGTGAGCTGGGCGGGGTGGAGTACACCTCGAATGCGGACTTGGCGCAGTTCGCGCCGGCGGCGGGGAAGCTCGGACCAGCTCTGCAGGATTTGCGGAGCCAGCTTCCGCCGCAGGTGACGGGCAAGATTGATTTTGGTTGGAAAGATGCTCCGGGTTTTCTTTGGCAAAACCGGCTGGAGATGGGGGAGTTTCGGCTCGGGCTGTTTCCTTATCGCAAGTTGGTGATTCCGTGGGTGACGGATGGACGGCGTTGGATGATGCAGGGGTTGAAACTGGAGGCGAGTTCCGGCGGAATTTTGGAGGCCCAACTGACTTACGACGGGAAGGCGGAGCTCAAGGGCAGTCTGAAGAGCGATCTGGATCTCAAAGGGTTGGCGCCGCTTTTCGGACCCTCTGCGGCGGCTTTTTGGCGGAGCTTAGATTTTCTGGTGCCGCCGAAGATCGATGGGAAGGTCACGGGTGCCGGACTCAGCTCCGACCTGATCCGCATCGAGGGGCGGGTGGATGCTGGCAGGTTGCGTTACAAAGGGGTGGAGATGGAAAGTTTGGCGGGCAATTATGTTTTTGCGTCCGGCCAACTGACGGTGAAGGATCTCCAGCTTAGCTCCGGGGGCGGGCAAGGCACCGGGCAATTCACCTATGGGCTGGATCCGGAAACCGTGGTGTTAAAGGGAGTGCAATCCACCCTGCCGGTGCAGGAATTCGCCCCGATTTTTGGAGAAAAATTTCGCAAAACCATGGAGCCATATAAATTTGCCGCCCGCCCGACGATCACGCTGGATGGAAAAGTGGATTTGGAAGCCAAGGGCCGATCCAATCTATGGGCCACAGTGAAAACAAAGGAGGGAATGAATTACGAGGTGGCGGGCCGATCCCTTCGTTTTTACGAGATGGACATGACGGTGGAAGTGGTCGCGAAAAAAGTAATTGTGAAAACGGCTCCTCGTTCACCCGCCGCTGTTCTCGGAGGCAAAGTGGAGGTGGAAGTCGAGGTGGAGGGGGACGAGGGGAAACCAACGCAGCAGACAACGCGGGCGCGATTAAAGAAAGTGGGCTTTGGTCCCATGGTGGAGATCTACTTTGGAAATTCCGGTTACGCGGGAGAATTGAACGGCTCTTTTCTGATGGCAGGCTCTTCGAATGATTGGCGTAGTTGGGAGGGGAGCGGACAGTTGTCGGTGGAAGAGGGGGTGTTGCCGGGGATGGGTGCATTTGCCCAGGCGATGAACGCCCCGGCGGAATGGGTGGGGGCCACCGGGCAGGAGGCCGAGATGGATTTCACATTAAAAAAAGGAAAGTTGGATGTAGGGCAACTCCAGATTACCTCGGTCCTCGTGGTGACGACGGGTCACGGGGTGTACGACATCGCCCACGACCAGTTGGAGGATTTCATCATGCGGCAGAATCTTCGCGGGCCAGTGGGGGTTCCCTTTTTCTTTGTGAGTCAGATGTTCCAGGTCGAAGGCAATGGATCCCTGAAGAATCCGGTTTGGAAGCCGCGCCACTTCCAGGACAAATGACCTGCGGTCGCGGGAAAACCCGGTGTGGCCTGCACACCTCGGTGGCGGGCGGATTGGGGAAAATGCTCGGCCGGGCGAAAGCCCTGGGGGAAGATGCCGCCCAGATTTTTGTAAAAAGCAACCGTCGCTGGGAAATGCCTCTGTTGGATGAGGAGGAGGCGGAGAATTTCCGGGTGGGAAAAAAAGCGCAGAATCTTTGGGTCTGTGCGCATGCGGGTTATCTGATCAACGTGGCGGGAGATTCGGCGACGAGGAGGAAGTCGATTCACGCATTGGCAGAAGAAATCCGGCGCGCGGAGGAGTTGGATCTGGAAGCGTTGGTGGTTCATTGCGGGAGTCGAGGGGAGCGTGTTCCAGCGGAAGCCAGGCGCAGGGCGATGGAGGGTTTTTGCGAGGCGTTGGATAAATCGCAAACCTGCCGGATTCGGATTGCGCTGGAAAATTCGGCGGGGCAAGGATCCTCCATGGCCCGAGATTTGGCGGAGTGGGGGGAGTTGGTGGCGGGTTTGCCCGGGAAGCGGAGGGCCGCCTGCCTCGATACGGCGCACGCCTTTGCCGCGGGATACGATTTACGGACGGAGGCAGGAAGGAAGCATCTTTTTGGAAAAATCCAAAAGGAGATCGGGATTGAAAATCTGGTGGTGATTCACGCCAATGATTCCAAGACGGAGTGTGGATCCGGGGTGGATCGGCACGAACATCTGGGCCGGGGAAAGATCGGGGGGCCGGGGTTGCGGGCTTTTTTACGGGAGGCGTGGGGTGGAGGAATTCCGCGGATCGGGGAGTTGCCGCCGGGGGAAAGGGAGGACCGGGAGAATCTGGATTTTCTGCAGAGCAATCGGCCGACGAGTTAAGTTTGTTCAAACCTTCCGAAAGCTGGTAGATATTTGTCCATGAAGGCGTCTGATCTGCGGGGGATTTTGACCTATATCCCCAGTTTTCGGGACAAGCTCTTCGTCCTCAGCGTGGACAGTGCGGTGCTGGAGGATGAGAGGGCGGCGAATTTATTTCTAGATATCTCGGTTTTGCGGAGCCTGAACATCCGGGTGGTGCTGGTGCACGGGGCGAGCGCGCGGATAAAGAAGATGGCCGCGGAAATGAAAGTGAAGCCGTCCAACTTGGACGGGCTCGGGGTGACGGATGAGGACACCCTGCGGGTGGCGGAGCGGGCGGCCAACTCCTACAGCCACGATATCCTACAAAATCTGGCGGATGCGGATCTGAAGGGGGCGGTGACCAATGCGGTTATTGCGCATCCAGCGGGAATTCTGGGCGGGGTGGATCAGCTTTGGACTGGCCGGGTGGAGCGGGTGGACACGCGGTTTTTGGAAACACTTTTGGAGAATGGAATTATCCCGGTGATTCCGCCGATGGGGGTGGACGGGGATGGTCGGACCTACCGGGTGAATTCCGACGGGGTGGCTTTGGAAGTGGCGGAGGCGTTGAAGGCGGAGAAGCTGATTTTCCTGACGGGGAGCGGATCTCTGCCGATGAACGGGAAAGAGCCGGCACAACTTTCGGTGGAGGAAGCGACGGAGTGGTTGAAGAAGAAGAAGGGGGAGATCAGTGTGGAAATGGTCTCGAAGCTGGAGCACGGTCTGCGGGCCTGCAAAGAAGGGGTGAGCCGGGCGCATATTCTGGATGGGCGCGAGGACGAGGCTTTGCTGGAGGAGCTTTTTTCCAGCGAAGGGGTGGGGACGATGATTTACGCGGACGAGTACACGGAGATCCGGAAAGCGCTAAAAAAAGATGTGCGGTCGATCGTGCGGCTGATTGGCAGTTCCGTGGCGGCGGAGGAGTTGGCGAAGCGGACGCGGACGGAGATATCGGCGGCGATTGCGGATTACAGCGTGTTTGAGATTGATGGCAACATGGTGGGTTGCGTGGCGGTGCATCCGTTGGAGGGGAAGACGGCGGAAATGGGCTGTCTGTTTGTGGCTCCCGGGCATGAGAACACTAGGATTGGGCGGAAGCTAATGCTCTATGCGGAGAGCCGGGCGAAAGAGCTGGGGATGAAACGGCTGTTGGCGCTTTCGACGCAGGCGTTCAATTATCTGCAGAGCAAGGGTGGATTTATCGAGGGGGCGGTGGAGATGCTGCCCGGAGAGAGAAAAGCCTCGTATGAGGCGAGCGGGCGGAACTCGAAGATACTTTACAAAGATCTGGCTTAAACGGCGGTGGGTCGGAAGAGGGCGAGGAGGGTGATGCCGGTGACGATGAAACCCATGCCGATGACGTGGGGCAGGCAGAGTTGACGTAATTCCTGGCGGAAGATCAGGCCGACGAGAATCGGGCCGGCGACGATCAGTGTGTTGGTGAGGCTGGAGGCCCGGGCGAGGCCGAAGTGGCTACCGACGTAGCCGAAACTAAGAAAGACCACAGGGGAAAGTAAAATTGTGGCGACGAGGATGGATGTTTGTTTTTTCTCCCACCAAATAGTGCCGAGGGTGTCGGTGAGAGTGCTGAGCGCGGCGCAAACGATAACTGAGGACCAGGGGGAGAGGAGGAGGTTTTTCATACTCCTAGGGTAATGGGAATCGGAGGAACGGGAAGAGGAGACCCGTGATGAATCCGGGGTGGAACTATCCCGGAGGCCAGGAGAGGGGGCGTCCCCCGAGAAGGTGAAGGTGAAGGTGCGGGACGGTTTCCCCGCCATCGGGGCCGTGATTGATGACGAGGCGATAGCCGGTTTCTTCGAGATGGCATTGGCGGGCGACCCGCTGGGCGGCGGCGAGAAGGTGGGCAAAGATGGGGTGATCCTCGGAGGGAACGGTGCCGTGGCGGGCGTGATGTTTTTTGGGAATGAGAAGGATATGGACGGGGGCTTGGGGGGAGAGATCGCGGAAGGCGAGAATGTGATCGTCCTCGTACACGATATCGGCGGGCACCTCGCGATCGATGATGCGCTCGAAAATGGTTTTGGCCATAGGGCCAATTACCAGATGGTGAGTTCGAGGAGAGAGGGGCTGAGGGTGCGGGCGCGGGCGCGGATGAAGTGGACGATCTCGTCGTTCAGGCGTTGGCAGGAGGTGCGCCAAGATGCGGAGCCGGTGAGGGAGAGGACACAGGAGCGCAGACCTTCGAGTCGGAGGACGGAAGCGAGGGAGGAGATTTTTTCATCCAGCAAAGAGGCCAAGTGATGATAGAAGAGAATTTCGAGCGGGGCTTCCTTGGCCAAGGCGGCGAGATCGATGGAGGGGGAAGAAGAGACGAGTTCGAAGTGGCGGGCGATGGCGGGGCAACCGATGCCGGTGAGGGAGCGGCGGAGTATGAGTTCGAGGGTGTCCCGCTCG
>CAIVGD010000296.1 GCA_903905395.1 uncultured Verrucomicrobiota bacterium | reverse complement strand
GCGCCGAGGAAGCCGGTCAGGGCTTGAGGGTGATTTTCTTCCAGTTCAAATGCTGGGCGTGGGCGTATTTTTCCAAGTCCTGTTCATAGAGACTCAGCACGGCTCGGACGACGGCGGAGTCATCTTCAAAACTGATCTGGGCGACAAAATCCGGAATGATGTCCAACAGGCGATGGGTGTAGATGATGGCAAAAGCGGAAGCAGCCGCCGCCGAGTAGGGCATGTCCAAATATGCACCCTCCGCGAAGTCCTCCACCACATCGGCCAAAAACTCCAACTGGTCGACCAAGTGGGTAAATTTCGGGGAGTGGATCTGGGTGAACTCGGCCATTAGGAGGGGTAGCCGGTGAAGGAGGTTCTGCATGATCCTCGGGGGGACCCGGGAGGCCCCGCGTTTTGCAAAATGTGAGACTTCAGCCATGTCGGTAGGGTGAAGGAAAATTAGGCAGACGGCAAGCGGAGGAGAGGATGGTGCGCGGTGGGTGGAAGGGGCAAAATTTCCTCATGTCGAAGGAGGCAGGAAACGAGGTGGGATCGCGGGGGATTCCGACCCGGAGCGAGGTTCGATCCGAGGACACTTGGGATCTGACTCCCTTATTTATCGATGAAGGGCGGTGGGAGTTGGAACTTGAAGAACTGCGAACCAAACGCGGTGTGATGAGCCAGTGGAGGGGGAAGCTGGGTGGCGGAAAAGATCTGGCTCGGGCGCTGGAGGAAGAGAGGCAGATCGATCTCCGGGTGGAGAAACTTGGGCAGTACGCGAGTTTGAGGGTGGCTGAAGATGGCGGCGCGGCACCCGCGAGAGATAGGGCACTTCGACTGGAACATCTCACCACTCAACTTGCCGAGGAGATCTCCTGGTTTCTTCCTGAACTTATGAAAATCGAGGACAGTCTCTGGGAGGAGTTGATCCAGGATCCGTGTTTGGCAGAGTGGCGGGGGAAGTTGGAACGTATCCGTCGTTATAAGCCTCATATTCTTGGAGAGTGGGAGGAGCGACTGATGGCACTCGCCGGACCCGCTCTAGGTGGGCCGGATGAGATATTTTCACAGATGACCAACGTGGATTTCCGTTTTGGAATGGTGAAAGATGAGGATGGGAGGGAGATCGCGTTAAGCCACGGGACGTTTGCCTCTCTTCTTCAGCGGCGTTCGAGCGAAGTGCGGCGCACGGCTTGGAAACAATATTACACCGAGTTTGAGCATCACGCGTTTTCATTGGCGGCAACTCTGGCCAGCTCCGTCAAAGGGGACGTCTTTCAAGCACGGGCGCGGGTTCATGCTAATGCGCGGGCGCGGGCTCTTTTTCCGGATCGTGTGCCCGAATCCGTCTATGACCGTCTGGTCGACGCAGTTCGTAAAAATCTGCGCCCATTGCAACGGTATCATCGCCTGCGAAAAAAGGTGCTGGGCCTGCCTGATCTGCGGGCGGCGGACCTGCAGGTGCCTCTCGTGTCTGGCTTGTCGAAGAAGACGAGTTTTATCGAAGCGACCCGGATGGTAGTGCAAGCCTGTGATCCCTTGGGTGAGGAATATCGCTCGGTTCTGGAGGAGGGATTGGCCCGAAGTCGTTGGGTGGATCGGTATGAGAATAAGGGCAAGCAAAGCGGAGCTTTTTCCAGTGGAAGTTACCTAAACCCGCCTTACATCCTGATGAATTACCGGGAGGATGTGCTGGCGGATGTGTACACCTTGGCCCATGAAGCGGGTCACTCCATGCACACGTGGCTGAGTCATCGGGCTCAGCCTTATCAGGACGCTCACTATCCTATTTTTCTGGCAGAGGTGGCGTCCACATTTAACGAGGAGCTTTTAACGCACTATCTGTTGGAGGGTCCCGCCCGGAAGGACCTGACTTTGCGCGCTTACATCCTCAACAGGCAGATCGACGACATTCGTGGAACCCTCTACCGGCAGGTGATGTTCGCGGAATTTGAGCAGAAGATCCACGAGGCGGAGGAAGCCGGGATTGGGCTGACTTTGGAATTCTTCCGAAAAACATACCGCGGACTCCTCGAGACATATCTCGGAGAGGCGATGGAAATGGAAGATCTGCTGGAGCTGGAGTGTCTGAGGATCCCGCATTTTTACAGCGCCTTCTACGTGTACAAGTATGCCATCGGCCTTTCCGCGGCGATTTCGCTATCGCGGAAGGTGTTGGCGGGAGATTCCGCCACGGTGGAGAAGGTGCACGGCTTACTCCGTTCCGGGGGATCGACCCCACCATTGGAGACCCTCCGTCTTGCCGGGGTTGATATGGAAAAGCCCGCACCGGTGGATGCAGCTCTGGATCTGTTCTCCCGTCGAGTGGAGGAGCTGGAAAAAATTCTGACGTAAGGTGTGCCAGCTTTCTTGCGCTACGCAGAATGGATGGACAGGCTGAGGCGATGAAACCGACGCCGTTCTGGATGAGGGCACAGTGGGGAAACCTTGTCATGGCCACCTGGATGGTGGAGCCAGACCTGATTAGGGAACAACTGCCGCCCGGATGCGAACCGGACTGCTGGGAAGGGAAGGTTCCCCTTAGTTTGGTGGGTGTGGAGTTTTCCGAAGTGGAAGTGAAGGGGGCCAGTTGGCCCTGGCATGGGCGTTTTGCAGAAGTGAATCTCCGAACATATACCCAAGGTCCGCAGGGCCCCGGGGTGGTTTTTATAAAGGAGTTGGTCCCGAAGTTTTTCGTAGCCCTTCTGGCCCGCAGGGTTTACGGGGAACCGTATGAAAAAATGAAGGTTCAGATAGAGAAGCACGTCCGAGACGGCCAATCCGAGATGGCCTATCGCTGGGAAGCTGGCGAGAGGATAAGCCGACTTTCGGCGCGGGCGGCGGAGGTGCCCCGAAGCGTACAAAAGGGAACCATCGAAGAATTTCTCCTCTCTCGTGGACGCGGATACAATAGCCACCGTGGCGGCACGACCTACGAGATCAGCCACGAACCTTGGTCGGTGCGCGACGTGCGGAGGTTTGCAGTCGATTGCTCGACGGGGGCTCCCTTTGGAGCCTCCTATGGTTCTATTTTCCGAACGGAACCGGACTCGATCCTGTTCTCCGACGGATCACCTGTGAAGGTGGGGTTTCCCACCCGGATTTCCGCTTGAAGCACCGAGTAGTCACGATCGGGCGTCCTGGCGGATGGGCTCGGGAAGCGGCGGAAGAGTACCAAAAGAGAATTCAGGGTTTTCAAACGCTGGAGCTGGTTCATTGCAAGGATGCTTCCAAGGTCGAAGAGGAGATTTGCGAAAAAGGGCGGGGATGTTGGAAGGTGTGCCTAGATTCCACAGGTGAAGCGAAAAGCACGGAGGAGTGGCGGCGGGAGTGGGAGAAGTGGGAACGATCTGGCAGGACCAAAATCGCATGGATGATCGGAGGAGCGGACGGGCACTCCGATGCCTTTCGAAAAAGTTGCGACGCCGTGCGGTCCCTCGGGCCGCAAACTCTTTCCCATGATCTGGCTCTGGTGGTTTTGATGGAACAGATTTACAGGGTGGAAAGCTGGCGAGCTGGACATCCGTATCACCGAAAATGATCTCGGAGAATGGATACGAGACGACGTAGGCACCGAGGACTCTGGGTAAGGCCTGGATATATTTCCAGCGTGCTTGGTTTTGGCGTTGTCCCACTTGCGGTGAACAACCGCTCTTTGTGGCGCTAGGCAAAGTGCGCTCCCTGCAGGACTGGTTTACTCCGTTGGATGATTGCCCCCGCTGTTCAGTCTTCTGCTGGGCGGTATGCGAAATCCTTTTTTCTGGCGATGGATCATTTTTGCAATTCTCATATTCGTAGCAAAAAATAAAACAAATTATATCGAATAACCTTGTCAACGTGTCCGAGAAAAGGAGAAACTCGGGTTGCATGGCTGACGGACCGGTTTCAAAATTTATCGACCACCACTATCGGCACTTTAATGCTGCCGTGGTCAAGGATGCGGCGGTCGCTTATCGCAAGCATATCGACGACGGGGGGCGCATGTTGGTCACATTGGCCGGGGCCATGAGCACGGCGGAACTGGGATTATCCCTCGCTGAAATGATCCGACAGGGGAAGGTTCATGCGATAAGTTGTACGGGCGCCAACCTGGAAGAGGACGTCTATAATCTCGTCGCCCACGATCATTACCGGCGAATTCCCGAGTACCGCCATCTCTCATCCAAGGATGAGGAAAAATTGCTCAAGGAACATCTGAACCGCGTGACAGACACCTGCATCCCAGAGATGGAGGCGATGCGGCGGATTGAAGGGGTGATTATTGATCTATGGAAGCGGGACGAGAAGGACGGGGTGCGTCGCTTTCCGCATGAGTATTTCTACGAAGTCCTGCAAAAAGGCCTGTTGAAGAAATATTACGAAATAGATCCGAAAGACTCATGGATGCTGGCGGCGGCCGAGAAGAATCTACCCATCATCGTTCCCGGATGGGAGGACTCGACCTTAGGCAATATGTTTGCGGCGGCCTGCATCCAGAAAAGTATCAAGTCTCCGACGCTCATCCGGAACGGCGTGGAGTACATGATCTACTTCGCGGAATGGTACCAGCAGACGCAAAAGACCCCGCTGGGTTTCTTTCAGATTGGAGGGGGCATCGCGGGCGATTTCCCTATTTGTGTGGTTCCAATGCTTCATCAGGACTTGCGGAAGGACGATGTGCCTCTCTGGTCTTATTTTTGCCAGATCAGCGATTCGACGACGAGTTACGG